>JAQVDI010000060.1 GCA_028698375.1 Patescibacteria group bacterium
ACAGAAAATTAAACCTAAAAAATAATATGCCTAATTACCCTCAATTTATTGAAGAAAAAATCGGCACAACTCAATTATTTTTAACTCCCTTAAACCGCAACGCCGCCACAATTCAACTTTCTTTTGACGTGGGCAGTTTTTTGGAGAATAAAAATCAAGCTGGTATTTCTCACTTTATTGAACATTTAATCTTTAATGGGAGCAAAAAATATCCCTCTGCTCAAAAAGTAGCACAAATCATCGAAAAATTTGGCGGTAAAATTAATGGCTTTACTAGTGAAAATGAAACTACTTTTTGGATTTATGTCCCCAAAAGCGCCTTACACAAAACTACTAATTTATTATTTGATATTGTTTTTAACCCCTTAGCACTTTTCGCCGGAAAAGAAATCGAAAAAGAGAAAAAAATTATCTTAGAAGAAATAAGTCTAGGAAAAGATAATCCCGACAGACATATTTTTGACTTAGCGATGAAAACTCTTAACCCAAAGCATAAAATAAGCACTCCCGTTATCGGCAGCAAAAAAACAGTTAAAAATATCAAAAAAGACGATTTAATCAATTGGTGGAAAAAACATTACTTATCATCTAATTTAAAAATTTCCATTGCCGGCTATATTCCCAAAAAAATAAAAAAAGAAATCATTAAATATTTACCTAGAGAAAAAGCTATTATTAATAACGACTGGCCCAAATACCAAAGTCCAAAAACTTTACGGATCAAAAATTTTTACAAAAAAATTGATCAAGTAAAATTAATGATGATTTTTGAAAACCTAGCCAAACTAACCCCCAAAACTTTAATTATGGCTGAACTGGTGGAGTATATTTTAGGTGGCGGAATGTCCTCAATTCTTTTTGAAGAATTACGCACTAAAAAAGGCTTATGTTATTCAGTTTGGGCAAAAGCCGAACAAACTATTGATTTGTCACTATTCACAATTAGTGGTGGTTTTAGTGCTAAAAAAATTAAAGAAGCTACCCAAAAAATAATTGAAGTTATCCAAAAAATTAAAGATGATGGATTCACCACGAAACAATTTGAAGAAGCCAAACAAAGTTATTTAGGCAGTTTAGAAATGAAATGCGACGACACAGCAGATTTAGCCTTTTGGCCAATATTTGATAAACGTAATTTTAACCGAATAATTAGTTTTGAAGAAAACATTAAAATTTTAGAAGGGATTAGCCAAGAAGAATTAAATCAATTTGCTTGTAATCTATTTAAAAAAGAAAGTTTAGCTTTTACTACTTTAGGGCCATATAAAAATGAAGAAAAAATTAAAGAAATTTTGAATAAATTAAATTAAACATTATGAAAAATGAAAGAACTTTAGTTTTGATTAAGCCAGATGCACTGAAACGCGGAATTTTTGGAAAAATTCTCTCCAGATTTGAAGACGCTGGATTTAAAATTGTTGCCATGAAAATGATAAAAATTGATGATGCCTTTGCTAAAAAACATTACATTCTGGATGAAGCTTGGGCAAAAGCAAGCTATGCTAAAACCAAAGAGATCCATGATAAAATCGGCCACAAGTTAGACTTTAAAGATCACATGGATTATGGCAAAACTATTCAACAATGGAATGCCAACGTACTTACTGATGGGCCTTTAATTGCTTTTGTTTTAGAGGGACCTCATGCCGTTGAATTAGCCCGCAAAATTATTGGACCCACTGAACCGCGACAAGGTATGCCAGGCACAATTCGTGGCGATTTTATGACCGTAGAATCTTATGCTGTAGCTGACGCCAAGAAACGAGCCTTAAAAACTTTAGTTCATGCTTCAGATAGCGTAGAAAATGCTCAACGAGAAATTAATTTATGGTTTAAACCTAAAGAACTACATGCAGATTATAAAATCTTAAACGATTATCTGGTAGAATAAATTTATAATGATATACCTAATCGCTGGCTTTTTAGCTTTCTTAATCGCCCTAGCTCTTTATCCGTTATCTAAAACTTGGGGCAAACGTTTTAATATTCTTGACCACCCAGCAAAAAGAAAAGTGCATAAATCTGCTATCCCGCGCACAGGCGGAATTGTTTTTTTTGTGGCTTTTTGGTCAGTAGTCTTAATTTTCCATTATTTTATTCCCAATATTTTTCCGGCTTTATTGGCATTTAAAATCTTTCTTGGTTCAGTTATTATTTTTGCTCTTGGCTTTTTGGATGACAAATATGGCCTATCGCCTTATATTCGACTTATCGCCCAAGTTACTGTTGCTTTATTAGTCGCTTATCTAGGTATCCGCATCGATACAATTAATATCCCTTTTTATGCCATGATTCATCTCGAAGGTTTTTGGTCTTACAGTTTAACCATTTTATGGATTGTAATGTTAATCAATATCGTTAACTGGCTAGACGGTTTAGACGGTTTAGCTAGCGGCGTTTCTATTATTGCTTTTTTGGCAATCATCTACACAGCTTTTTTGCCTTGGGTCAGCGCTTTAAATGCTGCACTTTTTGCCAGTGTCGCAGTCGGTTTGC
The DNA here is from genome assembly GCA_028698375.1 of Patescibacteria group bacterium. Lineage (GTDB taxonomy): Bacteria > Patescibacteriota > UBA1384 > JAGGWG01 > JAGGWG01 > JAQVDI01. The sequence goes on from JAQVDI010000060.1 coordinate 2,497, forward strand.
TACTTGCTTTTATGCCTTACAATTTTTTAAAAGGCAACTTATTTATGGGTGATAGCGGTAGCAATTTTTTAGGCTATATTTTGGCAATCACCTCAATGCTAGGTGCAGCAAAACTCGCCACTTCATTTTTAGTTTTAGGTCTGCCCATTTTAGACGGCGCTTGGGTAATTTTATATCGCTTGCGTCAAAAACAAAATATTTTCATGGCGGATAAAAATCATTTTCATCATCGCCTTTTGCGAATTGGACTCGATAAAAAACAAGCAGTCATTGTGTTTTGGCTTTTTTCTTTAGTTTTTGGTCTTTTAGTTATTACTGCTTCTACTCAATTAAAACTTTATGGCCTTGTAGCTTTAGTCATAATTTGTTTGGGATTTTTTATTTTTTTAGATATAAAAGAAAAAAAGACAAATTGCTAATTGCTTATAAACTAATTATACTTTTGGTGTGGGGGTGAAATGAAAGAACTTAAAAGAATTTTATGGATTATTATTGTAATTATTATCGCCCTAGGCCTAATGTTGCCTTATTTTTTAACTTAATATGTTTGAATTAGATGATGACGAAGAAATCATTTTAGAAATTGGGCCTCATTCTTATTTTTTAATTTGGCCCATTTTTTGGTCTTTATTCTTTTCTTTTTTTATCCTTGCTTTTACCGTTATTAAAACCGGCTTATCCTTTTGGTTTTTTCTGGCTTTCATTATCTCAGCCGGTGTTTTTTGGACATATGCCATTTTTGTTTATGCTCGTTTTTATAAAAACCGCGCTTATTTAACCAACAAAAAATTATGGTCACGCACG
>JAQVDI010000061.1 GCA_028698375.1 Patescibacteria group bacterium
GTGGCAATGGGGTTATTGTTTGGCTAAAATATGATTCAAGTGTTTTTGAAAAAACTTTATTTGAAAAAAAGGAATTGGAAAAAAATGATGTTGCCACTTTTTATTATGACTTTCATCATTATGATATTACGGCACAATCTGCCACTCTTTGGGGCACCGATATCTACGAAGTCGCTTGGGCCCAAACAACAGATAGTTTTTATTTTCTCGGTGGAGAAAATAATCTTGGATATTTAGGAAAAGCAAAAAATAATGGCACTGTCAAATCTCGACTTTTAACCAACATACCTTTTACCCAAGCTGATTTGGCAATTGATTCTCAAGAGAACAATGCTTATATTTTAGGTAACAATACCTTGTACCAAGTTAATTTGGTTGACCCCGCCAGAACATTGATGCCAATGAATAAAGGCAGCAACACTCATTTTGTTTTAATAGACGATGAATATTTACTGTTAGGATCCAGTCAAGCTGACCCCAGATATAAATCAGATGAAAAATACGCCCTATTCAATATAAATGATCAAGAACTAGCCGCTAAAACTTATTACGCCAATTTCAGTTGGATTAACCAATTGTCACCTAATGATTTAGTTATTTTACAAGCTTCTACTAATTTAGAGTCTAATCAAAGCTCATGGCTTATCGGCAATTATTTATTTCCCTCGCAAGAAAATAAATTTGAATATGAATATTTAAGTGAGAAAAAACCAGAGAAAATTATTTATGATAATAAAAAATTAATCGTAGAAATCGACAAAAAACTTTATTTATTGCCGACAATATAATAAGTGTAAATCGGCAACGGCAAAGAAGCCCGTTTCGCAAAACACTAGACATCTAACGAATAACCAAACGGGCATCGCAACCGAAAGCCCTAACCGAAATATTATGCCAAATGAACCAATCGATCCGAATCAAAATAAACCAATGCAACCAGTTGGAACACCACCAGCTAAACCTTCTTTTAACGGACCCCTAAAACCGGGAGAACAAGAAACATATATTGAACGAATTAAAAAAATAACTCAACGAATTAAAAAAAGAGTTAAAAAACCGACTTCATCTTTGGCAGAAACCGAAGAGCCAAATGAGGAAATTGAGGGACAAGACCAAGAAGAACCGCAAGAACCAAAAGAAAAACAAGAACAACAAAAAGAACCAGAAGAACGGCCAGAAGGTGAAAAAATTAAAGACGAAATAAAACCAGAAAACGAAACTCCAGAACAACCAAGTGCGAAACAACCCGAAACACCAAAGGACAAAATGCCAAAAAGCGGAACCACTCCTTCAGTTGGAGCTACTCCACCAGCAACAGGAGCTGCAGGAGCTGGAGAAACTGTTGCGGCGGGCACTGGAGGAGTTAGTGGCGCAACTGCCGGGGCAGGCGCAGCAGCAAGCGCTGAAGTTGCCGGGGCAGGCGCAGCAGCAAGCGCTGGAGCTGGAGCAACGGCAGCAGCACCAATTTTGCCTTATATTCTAATTGGTTTGGCTATTATTTTAGGCGTAGCAGCAATTATTATTTTAATCGTTTTAATTTTCAGTGTTTTGAAAGGAGCTGGTCGTTCTACTCCTCAATATCCAGACTACACAAAAGCAGAAGATGCTGGTGCGGCTGGCACTGTTTTAGCTGCTTCTCAAACTCAAGATGCTTCCTTAATTGCCAAGGCAGCTGGCACAGAAACTCAAGAAGCAAGTAAAAAAATTGAATCTGATGACAATTCTCAACAAGCGACTAAATATTTTTGGGAGATTGCCGAAGCCAAAGCCCAAAATAACGACCTTACAGAATCAGCTCAAAAACAAATCAACAAACTAGAAACAAATGCTAGTGTTTTAGCCAACTCCGTGCCTTCACAAAAAAGCTATGTTAAAGAAAAAATTTTAGAAAATAAAAAAATTTTAAGCACTCTTACCAATCCCAGCAACCCGACCGATATAAATGAAGCAAAAAAACAAGTAGATAAAGTCGTGACAAGCTATGAAAAAGTTCTTTCCTCTGATAAAACTATCTTACAAATCAATCCTTTTGATGTAGAAATGATCAAAACCGGCCAAGTAGATAAAAGAATTATTTTAGCATTAAAAAAGATCGTTGATTTTTCTTTATCGCAAACAGGAGAAAATGCAGAACGCTATAGTTTATTTAGGGTGGGAAAAATTTACAAAGCTGATCCTTATGATAAACGCGAAACACCGCTAGAAGAAGAGGAAGAATTCGTTTCGGCACATCATTTTGGTCAAGCAATTGATATTAATATTGTCGGCAAACTAAAATGTACTCAGAATTATTGGTATAAAAAGAAAACTAGTTGGCATCCTTGCTATGTCTATTATCAAGGAGGTGGCCCTCAAGCAATGCAGGTTCAAGAAAACAAAAATTACGCCGCCCTTACTGTACCACTAGCCCTATTGTCAGCAACTGAGTCCTTGGGTCCACTTGACATTAACAATACAAGAAATTTTTACGAATTATTCCAATCTTTAGGTAGCCAAACTATTCGTGAGGAAATGGGTATTGATGAAAATTATTGGGACGAAAATACCCCCTTCACCCCAGAAAAAATTTTAGCTTCTTATTTGGCGCAAAAAACAAATTTACCCATTAGCGCAATCAGCGCCCTCATCAAAACTGGTGACACTAAATCTTTAGATCGTGGAATAATAGAAGAACAATTAAAATTGCCGAGCGGATCACTGCAAGGTTCCAACTGGAACGAAATTTTCACCAACACCTATAAATCTTATCTTTCCCAAACATTAGGCTTGCAAGGCATAGAAATTAATGATTTTAATTCCAGCCAAGAATTAGGTCAAGCTTTAATTAAAAAATCTTTTTATACCCAAACAGACGAAAATCAAATTTTTAGCACAGTTACACGTTCTAATGTTTTTTATCAAAATCTTTGGCAATTAAGTGCAGAAGAAATGGCCTTGGCTTTACAAAAAAAAGATTTAACTTATTTAACCAATTTAATTGGTGATAAGTTTAAAGATGGTTTTATGAACCAAGAAAATCCTCAATATCAAACCAATTGGTTGGGTTTACCTAAAGGCGACCTGAGTGATCCTAAATACAAAATTGCAGCCGGAAGATATATTTTAGCCATGATTTTTAATTTAGAGGATCAAGAAAAGGCCTTTACTAGCAACGATTATTTTTTCAAAAATGCCCCCTATTCACCTAGCGTTGGTTTTGATATCTGCCCTGGTATTGCCGGAGAACAAACCTGTCCAACATATGAAATTTTCAATGACCCTAATAACTTTTTTCAAAAAGTAGGCGAGGCTTTAATTG
>JAQVDI010000013.1 GCA_028698375.1 Patescibacteria group bacterium
TGGTAAAGACGCTGGCAAAACTGGCAAAATTGATCGAGTTATTAGAAAAACAAAACAAGTAATTGTTGGTGGGTTAAATATGGTTAAAAAGAATGTTAAACCCTCTAAAAAACATCCTAAAGGCGGTATTATTACTAAAGAAGCGCCTTTAGACATTAGCAATGTTTCGCTGATTTGTTCTAGTTGCGGTAAAAAAATACGAATTAAAATTGAAAAAATAATGGGTAAACCTCGTAAGAGAATTTGTAGCAAGTGCCAAGCTTCTCTTGACCAGGAGCCAATAAAGAAGTAAAATATTGATTGCTGTTTATGTCAAACCAAACTTATACTGAAAAATTATATCTTGAAAAAATCCCTTTTTTAAAGGAAAAATTAGGTATTGAAAATATTTTTGAATTACCTCGTTTGTCTAAAGTAATTGTGAACATAGGATTAAGAGACAATCGTTTTGATGATAATAAATTAGCTGAAGTTAAATCTAACTTAGCCTTGATTACTGGGGCAATTCCCATTGAAATTAAAGCAAAAAAATCAATTGCTAGTTTTAAATTAAGGATTGGTCAAGTTAATGCCTTGAAAGTAACCTTAAGAGGTAAAAAAATGTATGCTTTTCTAGATAAATTGTTTAACGTTGCCTTGCCGAGATTACGTGATTTTAGAGGTTTAAGAAAAAGCTGTTTAGATAAAAATGGTATTTTACATATTGGTTTGGAAGATTATACGGTTTTTCCTGAAATTTCTCCAGAAAAAAATAAAACTTTTTCAGGTTTGAGTGTTGATTTAGTTACAAATGTGCAAGATTCAAAAGTTACCCGAATTTTCTTTCAAGCTTTAGGAATAATTTTTGAAACTGAAGAAGTAAGAAAAATGCGCGAAGAATCAAATAGAAAAGCAAAAATGGAAGCAAAAATTAGAGAAGAAAAAGCAAAAGAATATAAAAAATTAGCAGCCGAAGAAACCGTTTCTCCAGCTGAAGCAGAAGAAACAAAAGAATAAAAAAGAATTTAATTAATTTATGGCTAAAACATCTTGGATAGAAAAAGCAAAACGTAAACCAAAATTTACCACTCGTAAAGTTAGACGGTGCAATTTATGTGGACGTCGTCGTGGTTATATGCGAGATTTTGGTTTGTGCCGTATTTGTTTTAGAGAAAAAGCTTCAAAAGGTGAAATTCCAGGAGTTAAAAAAGCCAGCTGGTAATAAAAAAGTAAACGTAAAAACTAAAAACGTAAAATTAATATTATGAAAAATACAAAATATAGCTCACAAAATTTTTTTCCTATTTTGCTTTTTTCCTTTTTAATTTTTAATTATTAATATGGATACGATCAGTGATTTTTTAACTAAAATTAGAAATGCGAATCAAATTCGTAAACCTCAACTGCGAGACACTTATTCGCAAATTCGTATTGCTTTAGCAAAAATTCTTTTAAAAGAGGGTTATTTGACTGGTGTTGATAAAATTAAAGATGAAGAGGGAGAATTTTTAATTTTAGACTTAAAGTATAACGAGCAAGAAGAGCCAGTGATTCATTCAATTAAAACTCTTTCTTCTCCGGGTAGACATTTATATGTTAAAAATCGTGATATTCCTAGAGTAAAACCGTTAGCAGGATATAAAAGTGCCTTAGGGATCATTATCCTTTCCACTTCACGTGGCATTATGACAGGTGAAGAAGCGAGAAAGAAAAATTTAGGTGGGGAATTAATTGCAGAAATATACTAATTTAAAATTAAATTTTCTATGTCAAAGTTAGGTAAAAAACCAATTCCAATTAAAGATACAAAAATCAGGATTACTGATGATAATTTAGTGTTGATCAAAGGGGCAAAAGGCGAATTTAATTTTGAATTGCCTCATAATATTTCAGCCGAAATTGATGAAGCAGAGCAAATTTTAATTTTAACCAGACGTGGCGAAACAGCCAGACGCAAAAGAATGCATGGCACTTATAGATCTTTAATTGCTAATGCCATTATCGGAGTAACGGAAGGTTTTAGTAAGACTTTAGTTTTTAAAGGTGTTGGTTATAAAGCAGAAACTCAAGGAGAAAAATTAATTTTAAATTTAGGGTATTCTCATCAAATTGAGTATCCTATTCCCCAAGGCATTGAAATCAAAGTTGATGTGGAAAAAATTGTTATTTCCGGTATAGATAAGCAACTGGTTGGTGAAGTGGCGGCTAAAATTCGCGAATTAAAAATTTCAGATGCTTATAAAGGTCATGGTTTAAGATATATTGAAGAACAATTAAAATTAAAGCCAGGCAAAGCTGCAGCCAAAGGCACAGAAGGAAAATAAAATTGATTATGATAGAATCACGTAATGATTTAAGAAAAAAAAGACATATTAGATTTAAAACTCGTATTCGCGGGACAGCGAAAAAGCCAAGAGTTTCTATTTATAAAAGCTTAAAACATCTGTATATCCAGTTAGTTGATGATGTGGCTGGAAAAACTATTGTGAGTATTTCTGATTTAAAGATAGATGCTAAAGAGAAAAAATTAACCCCTCAAACACAAGCTGAAATTATGACGGCTAAATTAGCTGTTGAAGCGAAAAAAAAAGGTATTACTAAAGTGGTATTTGATAAATCTGGTTATCCTTATCTGGGTATTATTGAAAAAATGGCAGAAAGTTTAAGAAAATCAGGTATAAAATTGTAAAATTTAAAAATAATAATGGCAAGATTTACAAGAACAAATCAAACAGGCGGGATGGAAGAAGCACTTTTAGATTTACGTCGTGTTACCAAAGTTACTAAAGGTGGAAAAAATATGCGTTTTCGTGCGGCTTTAATTGTGGGAGATAAAAATGGCCGTATTGGTTTTGGCATTGCCAAAGCTAGTGAAGTGCCTAAGGCTGTTGAAAAAGCCAAATTAAAAGCTACTAAAAATATGATTAAAGTTCCAATTGTTGATGGCACTATTCCTTTTGCGGTTAATATTAAATTTAAGAGTGCTAAAATTTTTTTAAAACCAGCTAGTAGTGGTACTGGTTTGATTGTTGGCCGTTTGATTAGACCTTTGGTGGAGCTCTCTGGTGTTACTAATATTCTTTCAAAAGTTCAAGGGTCACGTGACAAGGTTGTTAATGCTCAAGCAATGATGAAGGCTTTTGCTGAATTAAATATGTTATATCTAAATTATCAAAACAGAAATAAATTAATTAATAAATCCAAAAGTAAAGCGGTAGAAACAAAAATTAATTCAAAAATTAAAAATAAAAAATCAGCTGATAAAGTTAAAAAATAATTATATTTTTATGTTGGAATTACATAATTTAAAGTCGCAACGGGCAAAAAAAAATCGTTTAGGAAGAGGTGAATCTAGCGGTTGTGGAAAAACTAGCGGCAAAGGCAGTAATGGCCAAAAAGCACGTTCTAATGATATGCCTAAAGGTTTTGAAGGTGGGCAGACTCCTTTTAAATGGCGTTTGCCGAAAATAAAAGGTTTTAGACCCCATGATCCCAAATATCAAGTTGTTACTTTAGAAGAAATTGAAAGAAACTTTAAATCTGGGGAAAAAGTTGATATTAAAACTTTATTAGCAAAAAAGTTAATTTTAGATGTTAAAATGCCAGTTAAAATTATTGGTAATAGTTTAAAATTAAAATTGGAATTTAGTGATTGTTTGTTTTCTAAAGGTGCAGAGAGAGCAATAAACGAAAAGTCAAAAATCAAAAGTCAATCTCCGGCATACTCAGATTATTCCGAGTCAGCTAAAGGACAAAAATCAAAAGTTTTATAATAAGGAGTTCTTTAATTTTGCATTTTGAGTTTCAAATTTTGAATTAATTATCATGTGGTATACATTTAAAAAAATTTTTTCCCATCCGGAATTAAGAAAAAGAGTATTTTTAACGGCGGGTCTTTTAGTTTTAGTCCGTTTTTTAGCTCATGTGCCCCTTCCTGGTGTTGATCCTGCAGTTTTGCACCAGTTTTTTTCTCAAAATCAATTATTTGGCTTATTAAATATGTTTGCTGGTGGCACAATGGAAAATTTCTCTATTGTTTTAATGGGTGTTGGTCCTTATATCACCGCTTCTATTATTATCCAACTTTTAACGCTGGTGATTCCAGCTTTGGAAAATTTATCTAAAGAAGGTGCTAGTGGCCAGCAAAAAATTAATCAATATGTGCGAATGTTAGCAGTTCCTTTTGCTGCTATTCAATCTGTGGCCATGATTTCGTTGTTGTCAAAAGGTTTTCAGGGTGTGCAAATCGAAATTACTGGTTTGAATCTGTTAACAGCGGTGATTGTAGTCACGGCAGGTACTATGTTACTAATGTGGATTGGTGAGATTATTTCCGAAGAAGGCATTGGCAATGGGATTTCTTTAATTATTGCCTTAGGTATTATCGCTGGTATTCCAGCAATGATCCGTAACACTTATTTAGTTTTGGGAGGTGCTGGTTCTGTTGATACTAGCAAAATTTTAGGTTTAGTGATTTTTATTGCAGTGACTTTAGCAGTTATCTTTTTGATTGTTTTCTTTAATGAATCAGAACGGAGAATTCCAGTTAGTTATGCCCGGCATGTTCGTGGTCGTAGAACTGTGGGCGGAGTAGACACTTATTTGCCACTTAAGCCAGCACAAGCAGGTGTGATTCCTATTATTTTCGCTTTGTCTATTTTAGTTTTTCCTACTTCAATTGCAGAATTTTTGAAAACAGCCAAGTCACAATTAGTTGTTACTATTTCTGAACAAATTACAGCTTTTCTTTCTAATACGACTTATCACACAATTCTTTATTTTATGTTAACTTTTGCCTTCACCTTTTTTTATACTGGGATTATTTTTAGCCCTCAAAAAATTTCTGATAATTTGCAAAAACAAGGTGGGTATGTGCCAGGCAAACGTCCAGGCGGAGAAACCCGTTCGTATTTATCAAGAATTATGTATCAAGTAGTTTTTTTAGGAGCTGTTTATTTATCGGTAATTGCTATTTTGCCATTTATTTTAGAAAAATATACTGGTTTAACCACAATTGCTATTGGCGGCACTGGTTTGTTAATTATGGTTTCTGTGGTTTTGGAAACAGTGGATCAATTCAAGGCAATGATGCTAATGAGGCAATATGACGAATAAATTACCGATTATTATTTTTTTTGGAGATCCTGGTGCCGGTAAAGGTACTCAAGCAGAAATTTTGGCTGAAAAGTTAAATTTTAAAAGAATTTCTACGGGTGATTTAATTCGGGCAGAAATGAAAGCTAAATCAAGGTTGGCTGAAAGAATTAAACCTTTTTATAATGCGGGTAAACCAGCGCCTAATAAAATTGTGGATCAACTTGTAGAAAAGCGCATAAAAGAATTAACAACAGACAAAGAGTTAAAAGGTATTGTTTTTGATACTTTTCCTTTTGATGATGAGCAATCAGCTTTTTTAGATTTAATTACACCTAAATATAATTTAGATTTACCAATTATATTTTGGATTGATGTGCCAGATGAAGAAATTTTGAAACGTTTGGGCGGTCGTTTGATTTGTACTAAATGCAATAAAATTTATCGAGAAGTTGAATTAGTGGAAAACGCGAAATGCTCCAGTTGTGGTGGTGATTTGGCTAAAAGGGCTGATGATAACGAAAAAACAATTAAACAACGTATTGCAGTTTATAAAAAAGCGGAAGCTGAACATCGGGATTATTATAAAAAATTAAAAAATTGGTTTGATATTAATGGGGATCAGCCGGTTGATGGGGTTAGTGCCGAAATTTGGTTTCATCTTAAACCTTTGATTAAATTTTAGAATGGCAAAACCTAATATTTATTCAGTTGAAGAGATAAAAAAATTGCAACAGGGCGGATATATTTTGAGTCGGATTTTAAGACATTTGCTTGATTTGGCTTCTAATTTAAAAACCGGGGATGAGATTGAAGCTGAGGCTCAAAAATTAATTCATGAAGCTGGAGGAACCCCGGCTTTTATGGAAGCTGTTAATGAAAAAAGCGAAAAATATCCAGCAGCAATTTGTTTAAGCATTAATGACCGAGTGGTTCATGGTCTGCCCTATGGACAAAAAATACAGAATGGCGACGTGGTTAGTATTGATATTGGTTTGCGTTATAAAGATTTTGTCACAGATATGGCATGGACTGTTTATGTTAATGGTAGCGATCCCAAAATTAAAAAAATGTTAGCCCTTAACAAGGCGGCCTTAGAAGCAAGTATTAAAATGGCTAAAGTAGGGTCAACTGTTAATGATATTTCAGCAGTAATTGCCCAAGTGGCGTTTGCTAATAATTTTACTCCAGTGATTGAATTGACTGGCCATGGCGTGGGAAAAATTTTGCATGAAGAGCCACCAATTTATAACGTGCCCTTAGAGGGTAGAGGAGAGTACCCGCTAAAAGAAGGAATGGTTCTAGCGATTGAGCCAATTTTTGCTTTAAATCCTTATAAAAAGTTGCAAATGACAGATGATTGGGGTATAATTTTAGAGGATAATATTACATCACATTTTGAATTTACCGTCGCAGTTGGTAATCGGGCGAAAATTTTAACGCCAACGCCGTTATCCTGACTTGACGGATATGTTTTAATTTGTTAAAATCTTAAAGCTTTTATAGATGTCAAAAGAAGAAAAATTAGTCTTACAAGGAAAAGTGATTGAAGCCTTGCCCAATGCTACCTTTCGTGTTGAATTAGGCGATGAAGAGGGTGGCAATGTTGTCTTCGGTTATTTAGGTGGTAAATTAAGGAAAAACCATATAAAAGTGATGGTGGAAGACAAGGTGACGATTGAATTTTCACCATATGATTTAACTAAAGGGAGAATCACAAGACGATTATGAAGGTAAGAGCTAGTGTTAAACCAATGTGTCCAAAATGTAAAGTGATCCGTCGTAGCAAACGGGGTAAAGTTGGTAAACCTAAAAAGAAAACCGTGATGGTGATTTGTACAAATCCAAAGCACAAGCAAAGACAAGGATAATAAAAATTTTTAATTTTTAATAACTAATTAAAAAAATGTTAAGAATCGGTGGTAAGGATTTACCTAAAGAAAAACATATAGAAATTGCCTTAACTGAAATTTTGGGTATTGGTAAAACACGTTCCCAAGAAATTTTAGTTGTGTCGAACATTGATCCGACTACAAAAACCAAAGATTTAACAGAAGACGAAGAGAAGAAAATTAGAAATTATATTGAAGAAAATTATAAGATTGAAGCGGATTTACGTTTGGAGGTTGATCGTAATATCAGAAGGTTAAAAGATATTAATTCTTATCGGGGGATGCGTCATTTGCGAGGTTTGCCAACGCGCGGTCAACGAACCAGGACCAATAGTCGCACCCGTAAAGGTAAAAAAATAACTGTTGGTAGCGGGCATAAAAAAGCACCAACTGCTAAATAAATATTAAATCACAAACATCAAATAGCAAACAAATATAAAATTAAAATGATTAAAATCTAAAACATTTCGCAAATGATAAATTGGAATTTAGATATTGTTTGAGATTTGTAACTTGTAATTTGTAATTTAAGTAATGTTATGGGAAAAATGAGAGTTAAACAAGCCGAAGGAGAAAAGGGAGCTGCTGGAAAAGCGGTAACCCCAGTTAAACGTTTTCGTAAAAAAGTAGCAGAGGGTAATTTTTATATTCAAAGTACATTTAATAATACCATTGTGAGTTTAACGGATAAAAAAGGGAATTTATTGTTTTGGTCAAGTGCCGGTAAAGTAGGATTCCGTGGTGCTAAGCAAGGTACCCCATATGCGGCTAGCGTGGTAGCTAATTCTGTTGCTGAAGCTGGTAAAAATGCGGGGTTACAAAGTGCAGTAATTTTCATTAAAGGTTTAGGCCAAGGTAGAGACCAAGCCTTACGGACTATTGTTAGTGCTGGTTTTGAAATTATAGAGATTAAAGATACCACTCCTGCCCCACATAATGGTCCAAGAGCAAAAAAAATACGTCGAGTGTAAATTTAAATAATATTATGGCAGATGATCAAGCTGTAGAAACACCTGTACAATCAGAAGAAACAAGCGCTAGCTCCAATTCTAGTTCAAAAGGTGCTGGTTTGAGATTTATAAAATCAAAAGGTGTCTGTCGCAAATGTCGTCGGGTTGGAATGAAATTATTTCTAAAAGGTGATCGTTGCGCCGCTGCTAAATGTAGTTTTACCAATCGTTCTTATGCCCCAGGTCAACATGGTCAAAAAAGAAGTCGAATTTCTGATTATGGTCGCCATTTAATTGAAAAACAAAAATTGTCTTATGTCTATGGTCTTAATGAAAGACAATTAAGAACTTTAGTTTCAAAAGCTTCTAAATTACAAGAAAATACTGAAGAAAAAATTGTGCAATTGTTAGAAACAAGATTAGACAGTATGATTTTTGTTTTAGGTTGGGCGAGATCAAAACAAGAAGCCAGAAAAGCAGTTGTTGCCGGTCATTTTTTGGTTAATAATAAAAAAGTTACTAAGCCTGGTTATAATGTGCGAGAAAATGATGAGATTATGATTAGCGATCGTGCACTTAAATCTAAATTGTTTATTGAAACTATAATGCCTTTAGCAAAAGAAAGACAGATTCCTGCTTGGATTAAAAAAACTGAAGAAACTAAGGCTAAAATGATTCGTTTGCCCAAAATAGATGAAGTTAATATCTTCAATATTCAATTGCCGTTAGTAATTGAATTTTATAGTCGTTAATAAAAAACTAATTTTTAATTATGGAAATTCCTTTACCTAAAATTGTTCAAACAAAAAAAACCGATTATCTTGGTATTTTTGAAATTAGCCCGCTTTACCCTGGTTATGGTGTTACTGTTGCTAACTCTATGCGCAGAGTTCTTCTTTCTTCTCTGGCTGGTTACGCGGTTGATCGCGTTAAAATTGATGGGATTGATCATGAATTTTCAACTTTGGAAGGTATGAAAGAAGACGTTTTGGCCTTTTTGTTAACTTTAAAAAACTTAAGAGTTAAACTGATCTCTGGAGATGAAGCTACTTTGTCTCTTGATGCTAAAGGACCAAAAGAGATAAAAGCACGAGATATAAAGACTCCTTCTAATGTTGAGATTCTTAATCCAGATTTAGTTTTAATGACTCTTAATAAAGAAGGAAAAATAAAAGCGGAAATTCACATTAAAAAAGGTATTGGTTACGTAACTCAAGAAGAAAAATTGGAAGATGAAAAATTAAATGGTAGTGAACGCAGTATTGGTGAAATTCTTTTAGATAGTATTTATTCTCCAGTGCTTAAAGTCAATTTTGAAACTGGTTATGTTCAAGTTGGTCGTCGTACTGATTTTGACAAAGTTACTTTAACAATAGAAACTGATGGTTCAATAGATTCAAAAGACGCGGTTATGTCCGCAGCAAAAATTTTAGCTGATCATTTTGCCGTTTTAGCTGAAATTAAAAAAGAAGAGAAAGTAACAGTTGATGTGGAAAAAGGGCCTAAGCTAAAAGCAGAAAAAAAAGAAAAAGCAGTAGCTGATGAAAAAAAGAAGACAATTGCTGAATTAAACTTATCAACAAGAACAGCAAATGCCTTAATGAATAATAATATTAAAACTGTGTCGGGATTATTACGTTTGAGTGAAGAAAAGTTGATTAATTTAGAGGGTCTGGGGGAAAAGGGTGCCAAGGAAATTTTAGCTAAATTGAAAAAATTAGGTTTAATTGAAAAATAAGTAAATAGAAAATATGCGTCACCAAAAGAAAGCAATACAATTTAGTCGTCCTAGAAAAGAAAGCGATCGTTTAGTTCGTAATCTTTTGGCAAACATTATTCTTTATGAAAAGGTTAAAACTACACCTAGCAAAGCGAAAAAATTACGCGGTAAATTAGATAAGTTAATTAATATCGGTAAAAAAGGTGATCTAGCTAGTTATCGTCAATTGTTATCTTTTTTCTATATTAAAGAACCAGCAAAAAAAATAACTGAAGATTTAAGCGTTCGTTATGCAGATAAAACAAGTGGTTTTAGCCGAATAATTCTCTTGGGCAATCGCAAAGGTGATGGCGCTAAAATGGCGATTTGGGAATTAGTAGAAGGTAATAAAAAATCAATTGAAAAAGCTGAAACTGAGAATAAGAAAGAAAAGAAATCTGAAGTTAAGATCAAAATTAAAAAGCAAAAATAATAACTATGTCAGAAAAATTACCTCAAGCGACTAAACATATATCGCATTTAAATATTAATAGAGATTGGTATCTTTTTGATGCGAGTGATTATCGTCTCGGTCGATTAGCTGCCATTATTGCTTCTCTTTTGATCGGTAAGAAAAAAGCAAATCAAAGTCCTCATTTAGATATGGGAGATGGGGTAGTTGTTGTTAACGCTGGCCGTATCAAAGTTACGGGTCGCAAAAAAGATGCTAAAATTTATTATCGTCATAGCGGCTATATTGGCAATTTAAAAGCTGAAAAATTAAGTGAACTTTTAAAGCGAGATTCTAGAGAGGTAATAAAAAAAGCAGTTAAAAATATGCTCCCTAAAAATAGGCATCAAGATGATAGAATGCGTCGTTTAAGAGTTTTCAAAGGAGTAAAACACGATTTAAAAGAAGTGATATTCAAAAAAATTGAAGATAAATAAATATTATGGTTAAAACAACAATTTCTAAAACTAGGTATATCGAAGGTATCGGTCGTCGCAAAGAAGTGGTGGCTAGAGTGAGACTATTTAAAGGTACAGGTAGATTTTTGATTAATAATCAAAAAGCGGAAAATTATTTTTCTGATGTTATTAAAAGTAAAGAAATTTTGAATATGCCTTTTGTTATGACAGCTAATGTGGATAAATTTGATGTTTTTGTAAAGGTTTATGGAGGGGGCAAAAATGCTCAAGTTGATGCTATTATATTAGGTCTTGGACGAGCACTTTTAAAAATGGATGAAACTTTAAAACCAACTTTGCGTAAAAATGGTTTTTTGACTCGTGATCCTCGTCAAAAAGAAAGAAAAAAACCTGGTTTAAAAGGTGCCCGCAAAGCTCCACAGTGGTCAAAGAGGTAAAATTGGAATTTGGGAACTGGAATATGGAACATGGAACATAAAAAGGCGGCTTAAGAAAGTCGCTTTTTTCCTTGTTTCTTTTTTCTTTTTCCTCTATTCTAAATTGAGATTCTGAATCAAGTTCGGAATGACAAATAATTTTTTTTATGATTGACCGAATGGATCGAATTAATTCTCAAGTGCAAGAAATTGTGAGCCGTTTTTTTAATGAACATCGTGATTTATTTCTGCCGGTGATTTTAACAATAACACAAGTAATGGTGACTCGTGATTTACAACATTGTCAGGTTTGGGTTGGAGCAGTTGGCGCAATGAATGAGACTGAGTTGAAAAAAAAATTAGAAAATTTACGTCGTGATCTTCAATCAGAAATTGGTGATAAAGTTACTTTTAAATTTACGCCAATTGTAGAATTTATTATTGACCACTCCGGTGAAAAAGCCCAACATATTGAGGAACTATTAAAGGAAAAATAACTTGATTTTTTCTAATTTTCTATTATTATACATTTATCTATCCGGTTAGCCTGATTAGTGGTTGGTACTTGCCATGGCATCTGCCTAAATTGATCGGGAGTAACTACCGGATATTTCAGAGGTCCAGCCCCAGGGCTGGTGGTGCTGTCGCGGATGCGCGCACCAATACCTCAGCGTCATACCTTCGGGCTATGACGGTTTTTATTTTTTGCTTTTTCATTTATAATTGATTCGTGTCCAAGAAAATAATTGTTGGTATTTTAGCACTTTTTAGTTTAGCTATTTTAATTAGTCTCATTTTTATTTTTAGAATTGATCCATATACTTTGAGCGTTCAACAATTGTTATTTTTTATATTTCTAATTTTTGTTATTATTTTTAGTTTAATTTTTTTCGTACAAATTCCCTTAATGAGGAAATGGATGCAGCGCAAAGAAACTCAGGGGATTATTTTACGTCGTGCGTTTTTGATTTCTTTGTTTTTATCTTTGGTTTTAGCTTTACAAATCTTTGGTGCATTTAGTATATTAGGGGTAGTGCTTTTGGGTGCGGTATTCTTACTTTTGGAATTTTACTTTAAAAGTCGGTAATGTCAAAAAATTAAAAATTAAAAAAATAAAATGTCATGCTGAATTTATTTCAACAGCTCTTAACGAGATCCCGAAACAAATCCGGGATGACAAATTAAACAAATTATGAACGGCTCAATTCATCCTTTAACTATTTTTGAACGTAAAGCAGTCAATTTTTTTGATTCGTTAGGATTTGAAGTTGTTGAAGGCGAAGAAATTACCACCACTTGGTATAACTTTGATTCTTTACGTATGCCTAAATGGCATCCAGCACGTGATGCTCAAGACACTTTTTATACGACTGATGGAAAGGTTTTGCGTACGCACACATCAGCCATGCAAGTAAAAGCCATGGAAAATAGAAAACCACCAGTTAGAATTATTGTTCCGGGCAGGGTTTTCCGCAATGAAGCAACTGATGCCTCCCACGAAGCTAATTTGTATCAATTAGAAGGATTTGTTGTTGATAAAAATATTCAAATGACTCATTTAGTTGGAACATTAAAAAGTTTTGTTAAAGAAATCTATGGTGAAAAAACTCAAGTTAAATTTGTGCCATCATATTTTCCTTTTGTGGAACCGGGAATTGAAATGTTGATTAAATTTCCTGGTAATGGGAATTGGCTAGAAATGCTTGGCGCTGGTATGGTTCATCCTGAAGTCTTGAAAAATATGGGAGTTGATCCTAAATTTTATAGTGGTTTTGCTTTTGGAATGGGGATGGATCGTTTTACTATGTTGGCTAGTGAGATTCCAGATATCCGTTTAATTTATAAGGGTGATTTAAGATTTTTGAAACAGTTTAAAAATAATTAGTTATTATGAAAATATCTTTAAGCTGGCTTCGCGAATTTGTTGATTTTAAAGAAAATGCAAGTGAAATTGCTGATTTTTTGAGTGGGTTAGGATTAGAAAGCGAAAAAATTGATGAAGAAAATATTAATGTAGAAATTACAGCTAATCGGGGCGACGCTTTATCTATTTTGGGTTTAGCTAGAGAAATTAGCGCTAAACTTAATTTGCCTTTGAATTTGCCTAAGCCAAAAATTGAAGCTAAAAAAAATGATTATAATTTTAAACTTAATTTCAGTGATGAAGCTAAAAAAATAGTTCCTCGTTTCACCTATCGAATTTTGAAAAATATAAAAATAGGTCCAACCCCACCCTCTTTAGTGAAAAAAATAGAAAGTTATGGTTTTAGATCTATTAATAACGTGGTAGATATCACTAACTTGGTCATGATCGAATTGGGTCAACCAATGCACGCATTTGATGCAGGTAAAATTAATTATAATTTAAATTTACGATTGTCTACTGCTGATGAAAAAATTATTACTCTTGACGGTAAAGAGCATACGCTTAAAGAGGGAAGCTTAGTTGGAGAAGATAATAATGGTAGATTAATAGATCTTTGTGGAATTATGGGTGGTTTTTACAGTGAAGTAGATGAAAAGACAACCAATATTATTTTACAAGCAGCAATTTTTGATCCAATTAATATCCGTAAAACTAGTAAATATTTAAATCATACAACAGATGCTTCTTATCGTTATGAGCGCGGAGTTGATCAAGATCAAACGATTTTAGCTTTAGACAGGGCGACTGAATTGATTTTACAAAGTTCTTCTGGAGAAATAGGAAAAATAGCAGATATTGAGAATCAAAAAATTGAAAAAAGAATTATCACCGCTAATTATGATAAAATTAATAATTTATTGGGGATAGAATTTACAAGAGAGA
>JAQVDI010000062.1 GCA_028698375.1 Patescibacteria group bacterium
AATTTTGTCAAAAGACAAAACAAATGTTTAATTTTGTCTTAGAACATAACCTGATTATTATTTTAAAACTAATTTTTAGAACGTGCAATCCCCAAAACTGTGGATAACTCTCGCTTCGCTCGAAGTTCAAAATCAAAAATCAAAAGTCGAAAGTTTTACATTAAGGAGCTTTTTTAATTTAATCCAAAATCTAACCAAGAGATTAAAAAATGTAAGGATTAGCTATCTTGAACTTCCGAAATTCAAAAACTGTAATCCTATCTTAATAATTCATCTATTTTATCATCTCAACCCGCTCTGTGGATAATTCTATCAATTTATAAATTTTGATTTAATATCTCCGCTTTTGTTTTTTTAGATAAACTTTCCCAATTCTCGCCAAAAACATAAGTCACATTTCCATAATATAAACTTTCAAGTGGATAAATACTCTAAAAAAGGGGGCAAATAATTTTTAATTAGTTTTCGGAACAGGCAAACCAATTTTTTGAAGAGGCAAATATTCAAAATAATATTGACAATCAACAGAAATTACATAATCCAAAACATCTTTATAACAATCTTTACGGAACCAATCATTTAAAATATAGATATACTTAATATCAATATTCAGTTGCGACATTATTTTTTTATATTGTTTTATCTTAAAATCACAAGTTTGTAATTTTTCATCGACAGATCCGCCGACTTCTTGATATTTCATTTCAAGTATATAAAGTATATTGTTATGAATTACATAAATTGCATCATCAGGTAAAAGTCTTTTGGAAACAATTTTTTGCCACTCTATACTTTTACTATTTAAAAATTTATAAAAATCATATTTTTTAAATGATTGTGCAACTAATTCATTTCTAAAAAATATTTCATAACCAATTTCAACTTTTTTAGTTGAATACCCAGGTAAATTATCCAACAAGTTGATAAAATCAGTTTTACCTTCAAAATTTATTCCAGTTTTTGTATTCCCACCACCAATTCCACCTTTTTTCATAATAAAATTTTATTTTTTAAATTTTTGATGGCAATTGCTCTGGTAATAATTTCCATAATGATTTTTGATTTTCTTTATTCTTCATATTTTTGTCTAATTCATTAAATCTCTTAATCGATAAATCAAGATATTGTTTTTCGATATCAATACCGATAAATTTTCTACCATATAGATAAGCCATTAACCCGGTTGTTGAACTTCCTGTGAATGGATCTAAAATTAAATCGTCTTTATTAGTACTAGCAAGAATTATTCTTTTTAACAAGTCTTCAGGCTTTTGCGTTGGATGTTTCCCAAATTTTTTTTCAATTGGTTTTGGTGTGTTTAACGACCAAACTGAACGCATTTGTAATCCTGGTTTTTTTATTTGATCTTCTGGCCAATCACCGTTTTTCATCAAATTATAATTAAAAGTATGTTTTGCCTTTTTTCCTTTTCTCGCCCAAATTAAGGTTTCATGACTAGCGGTAAAAAAACGACAACTTAAATTTGGTGAAGCATTTGGTTTAAACCAAGCAATATCATTCAAAATATGAAAATTATTCATTTCTAAAGCTAAGCCGCATTGATAAATAGAGTGATAAGTACCACTGATCCAAATAGTTCCATCTGGTTTTAAAACTCTTCGACATGATTTTATCCATTTCAAATGAAATTCAAAATTTTTCTTTGTGCCATTACTCAAATCCCAATCACCTTTTTTAACACTAACCATTTTTCCATTTTGACAAGTAAAACTTCCGCTAGAAAGAAAATAAGGCGGATCAGCAAAAATCATATTTACAGAATTTTCTGGAATTTGTTTAAGAACATCTAAACAATCTGCTTTATATAATTTAAACTTTGATTTTTTAAAATATGGCTTAATCATAACAATTTAATTTTAACATGATTTATATTTGACCGCAAAATTAACAGAGTTGCAAGGGAAAATTTGAAAATTCTTTGAAAATTGAGAATTGCTCCGACGATTAAGAATAATTTCGGAGTCCCGACTAAACGTCGGGAAAAATTGTCCTAATATCCAAAAGCAAAATCCAAAGAACCAACTAAAAATAACGCGCCGAGGATGATAAATAAAATTCCCAAAAGTTTCCAAAAATTATAACTGCCACCACTGCCCAAATAACGTTCAGCTAAATCATTACGACCAAATAAACGCACCATTGGTTCACTGCGAATAATAAAATAAATCCCAAATGCAACAAAGATAATAAATAATAAAAGACGATAAATAATTAACATATTAAAATTTAGCTCCAGCCAAAAGCACAACCATAAAAATCGCAATAAAACCTAAGCAAAAAGAAATTAACATAAACTGCCATAGTTTAATTTTGGATAAACCCATCATTGAAACACCAATTTCATCAGGTACTGGTGAAGCAATTAAAATGGCACCGATAATAGGAGTTAGCCAGACAAAAAACGGAGAGGCAAAAATTTTTTTCAAAAACGAACCCTCAAGCTTAGCAAAAATCGGACCTATTTCTTCAAAAATTCCATCTCTTAAAAACTTAAAAACAAAATAATCACCCACCATTGTGCCCAATCCAGCGATAATAGCTACCCACCACGGATTAAGAACACCAGCAAATTCATAAAGCAACGCAATTGATGGCACAACTGTAAAAGTAGAAACAAACAATACCCCGCATAAAAAAACTCCGGCATAACCAAAAGAGCCAACTTGTTTCATAATATTTTGCACAAAAGGATGATTAATAAAAAATATGAAAAATAATAAACTAACAACTGAAAAAAAGGTGTTTTTATAACGCCAATGCTTCCATTTTACTTTTAACTTTTCTTTTAATTCTTGCATTTCTTCCATAAAATAATTATTTACTAAAAAATAACAATTTTATTATAACAGAAAATTATTGTTCGAGCTTGTCGAGAACTTGCATTATTGAATACTTCTCCACGCTCCAGCCATAAAATTTTTACGGCTGGGTTGGTTGAACAATAGATCCCGCATCAAGTGCGGAAACAACACCCCTGCGGAGCAAGCTCCGCAGTTGTATCTATGGCACCAGCTTCAGCTGATACAGCTTAGCAGATTTACTTTTGGATCTCTCTGTATTCTGTCTTTCAATATATTCTTTCACCAC
>JAQVDI010000014.1:0-4414 GCA_028698375.1 Patescibacteria group bacterium
CAGCGCTTAATGATTTACCTGGTTATGAAAAATCTGAATAATTAAAATAGATCCTGGATCACTCATCTCGGTTGAACCGAGCCGAGGTTCAGATGGAAGTCTGGGATGACGATAAAAAATCCGGCAGGGGAATGCTGGATTTTTTATTTTAAAGATTTCGAATTAAGATATTGTTTAAGCTTATGAAAAACATCAAATTAAGAGATGCTTCTCGATTCCGCTGCACTTTACGCGAAGAGTAAAAATAAATATCCTCGCATCAAATTTGGCAGAATAAATATCAATAAATAGTCCCAGATTGCACTCGAATGATAATTAAATTAATAATTAGGTCTTTTATTGGGCTGGGGTTGAAGTGGTGGTGGGAGCTGGTGTTAAAGTCGCTGTTGCTTCGCCCACAATGGCTTCAATCCAAGTGTTTCCTCGGCTAAATTTAATTTCCGAACCAGAAGCATCAAAAAATCTAGTTCGACCATCTCCCGATCTAGTCCAAGTACCGTCTATTACTTTACCATCCAATAAAACTTTAGCTTTGCCACCCTTATCTGTCTCTAAATACCAGCTAACAGTATTATCTTGAGGAGCATCGCGCAATTCACCGTCATAATAAGCTAAAGCAACATTTTTGACTGTGATCGGAGTGCCATCAATGTCAAGGTGGGGTTCATTGGCAAGAAGTCTTTCATAATAATTTTTTTCTTTATTATAAGTATACTTCACCGCAAAAGCCGGACTGGAGAAATCAATTGTTATGCCTTGCCCTGTCCCCCGCTTTTCAGTTTTTTCTTCATCTTTAAATTGCCAAGCCGGGTAGTCTAAATTAGCCGGCCAACTTTGATCTTTAACTAATTTTTCTAAATTATCCCCCGAAGTATACAAATTATGTGGCGCGTATCTATCGCTTGAGCGCCAAAAATAAGAACCATAAGCAAATTGATCAAGATCAAAAAAATTAGACAAAGTAGGAATCCATTCAATCGCATCAGCATTACCCCCACAATGGACGAAAAAAGCTGGCAATTCATGTGCCCAAGAAACAAAAAACGTACGAGCGCTACGAACTGGTCCTGCTTCCTCTGGCACCTTATCAAAAAAAGCTAGAAAACGCGTAATACCACCTTCCGTCATTGCTTCATATACTAAACCCGCTTGAGCTAACCCAGATTGTGGACGAGCATCGGGGGAATTTTCAATTGCAATAGCAAATGGTCGAGCGTTAGCTTCAACCTTGGTTTTCTTCATTTCACCGGTCAATAAGGATGGGTATTTGGCTGCATCTTGTTTGATTAAAATGGTTTTAGGTTTTAACCATTTTAACCAATCAGGTTGATATTTTTTAGCCCAAAAATACAAACCAATCAAAGTAGCTAAAAACAATCCAATAATTACCAAAATAATTATTAATCTTTTCTTTTTATTTTTCTTTTTATCTTTCCCCCACATCTGGTGTTTGGCACTTTTACCTTCATCAATAAAAATTTCTCTAATATTGGACTTGCTTTCTGGCTCTGGTTTCTGAGGTAACGGATTTTTTTCAGAAGACTCTTTTTTAGACATAAAAAATAAATTAATTATTTAACTTTCACATTATAACACAAACCATCATTTAGGCTTGTGGAAAATGTTAAAAGATAATCTTTTTATATTAGCGAATCTAATGAATTAAAAAATCGCCGAAAAAAATTTCAATTAATTCCGACGATTTTTTTGCTAAACTCTTATTTTTTCTTCCTTAAAATTGGAAGACCTGTTCTCTGACTCTCAATAACTTCATAACCTTCAGGAACCTCATCTAAAGCAATGTCCTCTTTAACTTCTTTAGCAAACCAGTAAATCCTTTGTTGTCTGCCGCCGCGAAGAGTTACCTCTTTAGAATGAAGGTAATAGGTTTGGTCCTTGGAATTCTTGTAAGCAAAAGCCATAAACCTCCTAGTTATTTTACAAAGGTTCAATATGAACCTTCTTTATTTTACAGGGGCTAACAGAGATGGTCAAGGGGATAACTTTTTTCCCTCGGTCGCGGAATTTTTTATAGATATAAATACCTAATGATTAATTACTAGAAACCTTGACTTCAACTGCTAATTCAATTAGTTTAAGATCAGCATTTCTGATAAGGAAAACAACCTTGACAATTAAAAACTTGCTTCGAAATTTAGGTTGGTTATTTTGTGATCGACAACAGATATTTGATGATATCCGCTGGTCGATAGCCAATAATCTTGGTTTAGCCGGCGATAGATTTATAATTTATTATCCCAACCCAGATAGTTCTGATCTTAACGAAGTTTATATGGAAGATGTTATCAATGTCGGCAGAGTAGTTTGGGAAATTGTCCAATATCCTAATGGATTCTCGTATTTACCGCAAGAGAGAAGAATCGCTCATTTGGATATTTGTCTTAATCATGGCACTTTAGACAATTGTTACAAAACCATAAACTACAATCTACAATTTTCTGATTGTTTTGATGATCTACAGTTAGAAAAATTATTAATTGCTGCTATGGATATAATGCCGTGCCTGAATGTTGAGAAACAGCGCACTTTAGCTTCCCGAATTGCTATTTGCGATTTATATCGAAAGTTCTCTTTCTCAATCAAAACAAGATTCAAAGATATGCTAAGACAATATAATCTGACCAGTCAAGTTAAAGAATATATAAAATTTATTGCCATAATTGACGATAAAACTTCTAGCTTTTTTTCTAATCATTAACCCGCTTACTGCGGGTTTTTTTGATCAACAAGCTTTTTATTTGACAATCTAATTAGCAAAAAAATAAGAGCATTATTTTGATAAATACCAGAAATTAAAAATAAAAATTATTAGATCAAAAATTATTCCTAAAATTATCCACAAGTACTGTCGCATTTTTGATTTTTTCAACGCTTCTATCGGATAAAATAATAAATGTACTTTTTCGTGAATTTGATCATGTAAAAATTTAAAAACATTTATTTTTTTTAATCGCTTATTCCAAAATGGAACATGATCAATTAGATCAGGTAAAATCGCGAAAAAACCACCAATAATTATTGGCCATTGCCAATAAAACCAAAACCAAAAAATAATTAAAACAATAAACAGCAAATCTAAGATCACGAACAACCATTCCGCCCAATTTTTAAATCCCTCTGTTCTATCGCCTGGTTCGCGCAAACTAGAGCCTTCAAAATGAGGTAAAAAATCTAAAAAATAATGCGAAGCTAAGCCCAAAGGAGCTGCCAAATACGGATTATTAGTTGCCAACCCAAGACTCATCCCAGTTAATAAATGCGCGGATAAAAACATAA
This sequence comes from Patescibacteria group bacterium, assembly GCA_028698375.1. Lineage (GTDB taxonomy): Bacteria > Patescibacteriota > UBA1384 > JAGGWG01 > JAGGWG01 > JAQVDI01. Next base: position 3,298 of record JAQVDI010000014.1, read on the forward strand.
TATATAAATCAAAATGAAAAAATCAAAAATCAAAAGTTTTACATTAAGGAATTATTTTTCTCCGAAACCACGAAAATCAAAATATTTTTTTAAAACTTCATAAGCTTCAGGGTATTGATATAATTTATCGCCATCAGTCATAAAAACAATCTTAGCGCTTTTCTCATCACTTGATTTTAAATAATTAATAATATGATAAACCGTCTGCGAACCTCGTCCATCATTTATTTGTTTTTGCATTTCTTCTAATTGAGCAACTAAGTTTTCTTCTAGTTCGCTTTCTTTTTCTCCCATAGTTTCTTGAAAAATTACAATTTAATAATTAAAAATTTTAAATAGCGCCACCGGGAGTCGAACCCGGGTTTTAAGATTGAAAATCTCACGTCCTAGGCCTCTAGACGATGGCGCCATAAAAAAACATCAAAATTATAAACCAAAAGCAACAGATTTGCAACTATTAAAAAATCCTCTATAATATAAAAATGAATATTGAAAAATTTTCCCAGACTCCAGCAAATAAAGAAAGGGGGATAAAAGTTTTTACTAATCCTCGAGACTTATTTCAAGATTTTTTCAATTCTCCGCAGTACCAAAATGCTCTCCTTGATCGCAAAAAAAGATTAGCACAAAAATGGCAACAAACTCATCCTAAATTAAAATTTGTTTTTACTAAAGCACAAGAAGTAGAAAGTTTAGAAGTTTTCAATCGCAGTGAGGAAGTGATTAATTTATTTTTAAAATTTGGCCAAGAAGAAGTTAAACTTAATTATCAAGCTGCTCTTTACCCTGAAGATGCTCAAAAACTTTTAAATACTTATTGGGAATTGATTAAGACTAAACAGCAAGGCATAGAAAAAAATGATAATTCCGGCGATGTTTTTGTTTACGAGAATCAAGGCAAAAAACAATTTGCCAATATCAAAGATGCTAGGGCTTATGATTATTTAAGAACTCAAATCCATAATCAAATTGAAAATTCTTTGGCTCAAAACAATATTAGCCCCAACAAAGAACTGGCGCACTTGCTTGTTTACTTTTTAACTATTGGGCAAGGAATTTCAACCGACCTCTCCCCTCAAGACAATCAAAAAGCTTATATTGAAGAAAGCAATCGTCG
>JAQVDI010000014.1:4514-13349 GCA_028698375.1 Patescibacteria group bacterium
CCTTGTTTCTGAGCAGTAAAAGCCATATCTAAATTGCTCTTAAACTGTTCTACGCTTAAAAAAGCAGGTGATTTATAATCAACATCAATATTAGGTGAAGACCCTTGTGCCCAAAAAGAAAAACGCTCATACATAAAACCATCAGCATAAGGTATAAAATCTTTGCTGCAATCATTATCACTGCCGTCATAATCACAAGGCTTGCTAATCCATAAAATTTTATTGTCCCCAATTTGAGCTTTAACATCAGTCAATAATTTTTGAATATTAGCCTTCCAATTAGCAGCATAATTAGCGGGTAAATGAGTGTCAGTAATTGTTTGGGGGTAAGGCGCTATAGTATCAGCTAACGCAGGCATCACACCATCAAACATCACACCATTAACACCATATAAATTAGCTTGACTATTAATGCTGTTGGCCAAATAATTTTTCCAGCACTGACTTGTGACATCCATAACATAAGCCCCTTGTCCAGTCAATAAAATTGGCTGTCCTTTTTTATCACCTGTTTGATAACGCAAAAAGCATTGTCGGTTATTACCATCAGGATCTAAAGTTTTATTGACGATATCCGGATCAAGTTGACTAATTTTCGATATTGTCCAACGATAAGAATAAACCTGACGAGATGGATTTAAATTTTTAATTTGCGCTGCCTGATCCAAAACCATTTGAAAGGTTTCACCATACGAATCGGGTGAGCCGCTTAAGCCAGCCGCAAAAGTAATCATTTTAAATTGTTGGGCAATCGCATTTTTAGACTCATTAAATTCATTAGCCAAAGTTTCCGCCCCTGCATTCGGAACTCTTTTCCAATAAAAACCAAAGTTAATGCTTGGATTAGAAACACACGGACCGCTGCCACAAACAGGCACTGCATCAGCCTTAATCTTAAAAATTTGTTTACCCCAAAAAATTAAAATCAAATTAACGACGAACAAAATTCCCAAGACAATTAAATAAAACAAAATTTTTCTTTTAGTCATAAAAACTAAATTTATTTTTTTCTTTTTCAAAAAACAATTTACTGATTCATGTTATTGCCACCCACATCCTGATTGCTGCTTTCGTCTTTTTTGGAAGACGCTAGCAACCACCACAAAAGGACAATGATCACGATGGCAATTACAACCCACCAATACCAAACCATATAAAGGGATTAGTTTATATTGCTATTATACCACAATAAATCGTTTGTCGTTAATCGGCAACGAAACCCGTTCCGTTAAACGTTTGACGTTAGACGTAACCCAAACAAGCATCGCCCGCCCGAATCGCTACGCGAATACGTTGCGGGCGAGCAGCCGTAACCGAAAATCGAGTAAAATATTTAATTAAAAAAATCTACAATTAAAGCAAACTAATGGCTTGATCTATCCGTTTTATAGTTTCAGACTGACCCAAGACCCAAGCTAATTCTTGAGGTGAAGGCGAACCTTCTTTCCCACTTAATGCTACGCGCATAGGCCAAAAAACATCACCATTAGCCAAATGTTTTTTTTCCACAATTTCAGAAAGCAAATTAAAAATTGGCTCAACTTCCCAATCGCCCTGATAATTTTCTAACGCTAATTTAATTTTCTCTAAACCATTTTTGGTAGCTTCTGGACTAGATTTTCTGAAAACTAACAAATGCGGATCAACTTTTGGATCAACTAATAAATAATCAGCAGCTAAAAAATCACGCAAAGTCGCCATTCTAGTTTTACAAATAGCGATACATTTTAAAAGATATTCTTTATCCGCCTCGCTAAAACGAGAGTAATCTTCACCGTGTTGTTTCAACCACTCAACCCAACCTAAAAATTGATTTAATAATTCTTCATCATCCAAATGACGGATCCACAAACCATTTAAATAATTTAATTTATCATCATCAAAGATAGAAGCACTTTTTTTAATTCCTTTTAAATCAAAACTTTCTATTATTTCGCTCAAGCTCAAAAATTCACGATCATCTTTTGGGCTCCAACCCAAAAGAGCCATAAAATTAAGCAAACCTTGCGGTAAATAACCAGCTAACCGCAAATCAAAAATACGGCTATGCCCCCCTTTTCTTTTGCTCATTTTGGAGCGATCTTTTTCTAAAATTAAAGGAATATGTGCAAATTGAGGCACAGGTAAATCCAAAGCTTTAAATAAAATTAATTGGCTAAAAGTATTAGAAATATGGTCTTCTCCTCGGATAACATGACTAATTTTCATTTCAGCGTCATCAACTACACCAGCAAAAAAGAAAATCGACGCCCCATCGCTTTTAATTATCACAAAATCGCCGATTTCATTAATATTTTTTTTAATTTCGCCATGTACTAAATCTTTAAATTTTAAAATTTGCGGTAAATTTTTAAGCTGTGCTATTTTTTTAACATCCAAACGCCAAGCTGATTTTTTAGTTTTACGCAATTCTGTTTTTTCGTCTTCGCTTAAATCTTTACAATGGCCCGAATATTGAGGAATTTGCCCAGCTTGTTGCATTTGTTTTCTTTCTTGAGCCAGTTCAGCTGGTGTGCAAAAACATTCATAAACAAAACCCGATTTTTGCAATTCTTTGAAATATTTTTGATACAAATCCAAACGTTCACTTTGTCGATAAACTTCTTTATTTTTAGGCTCGTTCCAATTAACCCCCAACCAATCCAAGCCCTCAAACATATCAGTTTCAAAAGACTTTTTAGACCGTTCAACATCTGTGTCTTCAATCCGAAAAATAAATTTGCCGCCGTTCTTACGCGTAAATAGAAAATTAAAAAGTGCTGTCCGAGCCGTCCCCAAATGCAATTTACCAGTCGGCGAAGGCGCAATCCGAGTTCGTATTTCCATATTCTCTATTTAACCTTAAAAATAAAAATAATTCAAGATCGCTTAAAACAAAAATTAACTTATTTTCACGACATATCCCGTAATGGAATAGATTATAAAAATTAAATGCCCTTTAAATTGACTCAACAGCAGATTCAATATGCTTAATAAGCGGAGGGGATTGGGATAAATCAACGCGGATAGCATCAATTCGAAATGAATTATTGCCTAAATTTTTTTCTTTAATGTAAGAGGCGGCTAATTGACGTAATTTTTGTTGTTTAAAATAATTTATTCGCTCTTCGGCCGCACCATATCGCGCGTCACTTTGCGCTTTAACTTCCACAAAAATTAATCGCGAGGTTTTTAAGATCTTTTTGTTATTAAGACGTTGCAAAATTGATTTTGGTTTTAGAGCCACAATATCAATCTCACCAATAAAGTTTCGCCAGTTTCTCTCTAAAATTAAAAATCCTTGCTTAACTAAAAATTCACAAGCCAAATCTTCTGCTAAATGACCAATATTTTTAGAATCAGACATAAAATTAAAATCAAAACGCAAAAATCAAAAGTCAAAATTAAAATAAAAAATCGAGAAAGTTTTTTATTCTTATTCTTTATTCTTATTTTTAATAATTTTTTCTGACTTTTTTTCAACTGGTTTATTTTCTTCTTCTTTTGTCAAAAGCAGATCTGCTGTTTTTTTGTCAATTTCTTTTCTAACCAATCTTGCTTTTTTGCCAGTTAAATTTCTTAAATAATACAATTTGGCCCGACGAACTTTTTGCCGACGCACAATTGTCACTTTTTTAATAGTTGGTGAATAAAAAGGATAAATTCTTTCCACGCCCACGCCATCAATAACCCGACGCACAGTAAAAGTTTTCGCTAACCCTGAGCCAGAAGAAATTTTTAAAACTACCCCTTCGAAATTAGCAGTATGCTCTTTGCCTTTTTTGTCTTTATAAACTTGCGCTACTCGCACCACATCTCCGGGCTTAAGAGGCCAAAGAGATTTCCCTTCCAAATTGTCTTTAATAATTTCATTTAAACTTTTCATACCAAAAGAAAATAACATAAAACAGCTTAAAAAATCAAGAGGCACAAAATAATTGAATATAATTTGTCATTTTAAATTAAAAAAAGGGGGGACCGTTGGGTGAATCTTCCCTCCCATTGGTCCCCTTGGTGCGAATCTAGCTACGACTGGGGTCAGGGTCGGCCCATGGCCTCCCCCCCGACACCGCTCCACCCCAATCGGGGCGTAGCGGTTTGGACAGTCACAGTACGGCTGTCCTTTTGCTTCTTCTGCGCCGGCTTTGCCGGCGCCTGCTGCTTCTTGGCCATTTTTGTGGCCTCCTTTTGGCTTCACGTGGAAGCCAAATTTTACCTCCCCTTTGCCAGATCACCTACTAAAGTAGGCAAATATTATTTTAAGCATAAAAGCCAAAAAAGTCAATACCTAAAAATTAGATAAAAATCGTTATTGTAATAAATCTTTAATCTGCTGATAAACCAAATCTAAAGTTTCTTTATTTTTTGCTTCTAAATTTAAACGTAGCAAAGGCTCATTTTGAGAAAGACGAATATTGGCATAAAAATCACTCCCTTCAACCACCATACCATCACTTTGACTAATTTTAGCATTAGGCAAATTTTCCTCTAAATCTTTTGTCAATTGATTCAAATCAAAATCTTTAATTTCACTTAGATCAAAATTTTCTTCCGGCATAGAAAAAATATCTTTACAACCAACTAAAGCCTGATCAAAACTTAAATGATGACTCCCAAAATAAGATAACAATAAGGCAATGGTAAGCATTGAGTTTTCACAATAATTATTTTTTGGGTAGAACAAGTGACCGCTTAATTCCCCACCAAAAACCGCTTTTCTTTTAATCATTTCTTTTTTCACAAAAGGATAACCTGCATAAGTTTGATAAAAAGGCACAGCAAATTCTTGAGCCACTTTTTCCATCACCATTTTTTTGCGTAGATCAAAAACAATTGGTCCTTTTTGATTTTCCAAAATATATTTAGCAATTAACGAAGCGGTTAAATCACCTAAAACCACTTCTTTTCGCACCGGATTAATAAATAAAACCCGATCGCTATCACCATCCAACATTGCTACCAAATCAAAACTTTTATTTACTTGTTTAAGCGCTAATTCTTGATTTTCTGCCAACATTGGATTCGGCGGCAAATCACCCAGCTTTTTTTTGTCAAAAACAACAATTTTTGTTTGGACTTTAGTTTTAGCAAAAAATCTTTCTGCTAATTCCCCTCCAGCTTCTCCAAATGAAATAACCAATAATTTCCCTGATAATTTTGATAAATCGGGCAAGAGCTTAATTGTAAATTGAGCATATCCTTCAGCCAAATTAATTTTTGTTAAATTTTGCGGCTTTTCTCCACCATATTCTTCAGTGCTTTTTTGAAAAAGCTGTTCTAACTTAAGTAAATTATCTGTACAGCTAAAAGGCAAAGCATTAGTACTAACAATTTTTAAACCGGTTTCATCCCAAGGATTATGCGAAGCAGTTAGTTGCACACCTAAGTTTAATTTTTTAACGCTAACTGCGTAATAAACCATTTCTGTCGCTACTTTTTCTAAAAATAAAACTCGTTTCCCGCTTTTTTCTAAACCAGCGGCTAAAGGATCAACTAATTTTTGTGAAGTCTCGCGAATATCTGTACCCACTACTACTTGTTCACTAGTGACCATTTCGCCCAAACGTAGACCAAGACGATAAGCCACTGTTTCGTTTAATTCTTCTGGATACTTGCCACGAATGTCAAATTTGCTAAAAATTGATTTTTCCATAAAAAAATTTAAAATTTTATTTTGTTCCTCGACGGATAAAAGCTGGCCAAGGCTCATAATGACTAAAAAATTCCGTTTCAATAATTATTTTATCATTTTTAAAAACTTTATAGGAAAATTTCGCATCGCTACCGGCATGGGCGCTATCAACTAAAATTTCTGTGCCACGAGGCAAAGATGGATCTTCAATATATTTAACTTCTGTCGGTGCTGGAGTTATATTAAAAACTTGAGGTTCACTGATTTCTACTTTACGACCATCACCCAAACCATACAAATAATAAGTAGCTTTATAATTTTCAATAACTGTTTGCAATAAAATTGGCGCACCCGTATCATTTTTAAACTTTAAATCAAGTTGGGGATAATAAATAGCCGCATCCATGCCCACCGGCGGTTCATAATAAGCTACCCGATAACCATGATTGTGCCGTTCTTCAATTGACAAACCTACATTTAATGCAGCACGGAACATGGTGGTAGTAATTTGACAAAGACCGCCACCCAACTCTGAAGCAAGAGAATTTTCTTTAATCACCCAACCCTCTTTATAGCCGGTTGCCTCGCTGACATCACCCAAACTTTCACCTAAAGAAAAAATAGAATCATTATTAATTACAATACCATTAATAGCTGCTGAACCAACCTTAATATTGATATATCTATCTTCACTAGAACCATAAAAAGTTGATTCGCCCTTACCCAATAATTTAGTAAAATTAAAATTTTTATAATTTTTGCTATTAACTTGCGCCAAAGTTTTAGCAAAACTTAACTTAATATCTTCTGGCTTTGGCTCTTCAATAAAATTAACTAATTTTTGATAGAGATCATCTTCATTTAAAGTTTTCCCCTCTTCATCTTTTTGCAAAATAGAAACACTACCGTCAACAGCACGAGCCAATTTCAAAGTTTTAGCTTTTTTATCAGCCGCGCCTTTAATTAAAGGAAAAAGTTCTTCTTTGCCTTTATCATTAATTTTTAAAGAAACAATTCTTAAAGGAGAAACAGAAAGATCAATTAATTTTAAGATTTCATCGCGCTCTAAAATATAAACAGCTTTTTTGTCATCCAACAGTCTAACAGGCGCGAAACTTAAAATTTTATCCACACGACCCTTAGATGATTCTAAAATTTCTTTATCAATTTTTGGTTTTAAAATTTTCGCACTAAATGGTACATTTTTATTAAGTAAGGCCAAAGAATTAATCGTTTGCTCTTTAGCATCAATTTCGTTAATGCCATAACCATTTTCTTCTTCACGAATTTTTAATTGATTATTTTCTAAATAAAATTCTGCTGCTTTAGGCAATGTGGATAATTCCTGACGCACTTCTTCTAATTTCTCAGGTTTTTTAATTTCAACCAACAAAGGCATATTTTGATCAAATAATAGTAATTTTACAATTTCAGGGATTTGCAAAAAAATTTCCCCGAAACTATCAGGATGACCTAATTTGAATAATTTTTCCAAAGTTTCTTCTGGTTTATAAACTGGTTCCAAGTCACTAATCGCTAAATTTTTTTGTTTTTTATCAACCGCAATAATCAAACTTTCTTTTTTGTAGTCATCAATTTTTTGCCTTAAAGATTTAAGGGCTTCTTCTTGAGTCATAGAATTAACTGCCACCCCAGCTACTTTTGTTTTAGGATAAAATTTAGTATTAAAAACAACGCCCAAAACAAAAACAATAACTACAATTAATAGTATCAGACCAGCAATAGACCAAAAAGCATAGCGCCAAAATTTATTTTTATTTGCAATAATTTTCTTATGTTTGTGTTTTTGAGACTTTTTTATCTTTCCCATTAGACCTTATCATAAGCTATTGCGGCTAAAAAAGCAAAGAACAAAATTTCTAATTTCTAATTAACTCAATTGCACTAATCAATACCCAAATACCAATTCCCAATTTCTAAAATTGGACATTTTCTCATTAGAATTTGATTAGACTAATTAGGAATTAGAATAATTAGGTCAATTTTGTAATATATTTTCGTAAACTCTTAAAGTCTCTTCGGCAGTTTTCTCCCAATTATAACGCTTGACGCGGTTAAAACCTCTTTCAATCAACACTTCTCTTAATTTTTGGTTGGTAAGAGCAGAATTAATTTTAACTGCTATATCGCGTGGATCATACGGATCAAAAAATACGGCTGCTTCGCCCAAAACTTCAGGCATGCAAGAAATCAAAGAAGAAGCCACCGGTGTTCCACAAGCTGCCGCCTCTAATGGCGGGAAACCAAAACCTTCAGCTAAAGAAGGAATCACATATAAATTAGCGCCGCTGTAAGCAGCTGGCAATAAATCATCAGGGATAAAACCTAACAAAATAATTTCTTTTTCTAAATTGAGCTCTTTAATTTTAGCTGGAATTTCCGGATAACGAGAATCTAATTTACCGAATAAAACCAATTTTTCTGGAATATGATACTCTTTTTTTAATATCGCAAAAGCCTCAAATAAATTAATCAAATTTTTATGCGGCCGCCATTGACCAGCATACATCACATAAGGAAAATCAATCTTATAAGCTTGTTTAAATTTTGAGATTATCTCAGGTTTTTCAGGACGGAATTTATTTTCAATTCCTTCATAAATAACTGAAACTTTATTTTTATTAACATTCAAAAATTTTTCCAAATCTTTTTTTGTAGCATTGGAAATTGCAATAAAATGATCGGCCTTTTTCGCCACTTGTTTTAATAAAAAATTATAAGCCGCGCGTTCAATAAAAGTCTGATTTTTATCCCGAAATCGCGAAATAGTTAAATCATGCATCGTCATCACAAATGGTCGAGGCGAAAAAATCGGCGCGTTAAAATGAGTATAGTGGATTAAGTCTGCTTTTTCCTTTTTTAAGATCCACAGCAATTTAGTTTGCTCTGCAATTGAATAATGATCAATTCCAACCCAAATAGGATTGTTTTTCTTTAGGATTGCAGGAATATCTTTCTTATAAGCTTGATGTAAAATAGAACGAATTTCAAAATCATCGCTAAGCGGCAATAAATTAATTAATAGTTGTTCACTATATCGTCCCAGCGCTGATCCGCTACCGACGAACCGCGCATCAATAATAATTTTGGATTTTGAATTTTGCATTTTGAACTTGAGTGAAGCGAATATATGCCTGGCAGGGCTCGAACCTGCAACCTCCAGCTCCGCAAGCTGACGCTCTAGCCAATTGAGCTACAGGCAC
>JAQVDI010000015.1 GCA_028698375.1 Patescibacteria group bacterium
ACTAATTTTGATTATCAAGTTGATTCTTTTTCCATTGAAGGGGCGAGAGGCGCTTTGACCAAAGTTAATACTTTAGAAGAAATTTTGAGTAGTCAACAAAAAGATCAGTATTTTTTAAAAATTGAAGCTGGTCTTTTACATATTTTTATTTCTCCCGGGACGATTACTGCCAATGATAATACACCGTTAGTGGCAAAATTTAGTTTTAAAGCTAATGCGGAAAGTGCCTCTGCTTGTATTGATAGTGATGTTTCCAAGGTAAAATGGGGAACTTGGGGAGAGGAAGAAACTGATGGTGCTTTTATAAATGATCCAATTTATGAGCAAATTTTAGCGTCTCGTTGTTATACAATTGCTTCTCCTGATATTCCTAGTCAGGGGGATATTTATGTTCAGAATCAAAGTGATTTAGATTTAAGAGCAAGTGTTGCTGTTGTTGGCAATAATATTACGCAAGCTACTGGCGAATGGGCGACTTTAAAAGGTTACAATTTTAAAGTTAGGACTCAATCAGAAAAAGAAAAATTTTCTAATGAGTTAATTGGAATCGCTAATTATTTGGCGAATGAAAGACCAAATAATGTAGAAAGTTTAATCGTTGCCGATAGCGTTAATATCAATGTGGCGGATAATAGTGGTAAGTTAATTATCGTTCAATCAGTTGATAGCGGCGGTTTTGATTTGAATTTGGTGGGCTCTAACCAAGTTGGTCAAGCTGTTGGAGCGATTATTATTGGTGGGAATGCCAATTTTGTTAACGTGGGTTCGCTGAAACAATTTAATGGAGTTTTAATTGTTTTATCTAGAGATGGAATTGGCGGCACGATCAACTTAAATTCTAATGCTATGGGTGTAGATTCTTTTACAATACGGGGCAGTTTAGTTGCTAATCAATTTAATCCAGGTGTTAATCTAATTTTATCTCAATTTCATCGTACGAATTATTTAAACAACATTCCTGGTTTGGCGCCGATTTTAGATAAAATTTATTCTTTTTATTCTTTTTAATGATAAAGCACCTGTGGATAACTTAATTTCCAAAATTCTAGTATAATAAAAAATAATGGAAGAAAAGAAAAATAAATTGGCTGAAGGCCAAAATCCACTTTTAATTTGGGGAATTGTTTATGTGGTTATTTTATCTTTAATAATTTGGTTAATTTATGGTTTTAGAGCTGTACAAATTCAAAGTACGTCTTCGCAGATTAATGCCATTAAAAAAGAAATTATTTCTCAAGTTGGAGAAGAGGAATTGGCGCAATTAGAAACTATTAGCGGTCAAATTGCTGTTTTATATGGAAAACCTTTTGCTACCACTATGCTAAAAGATATTGCAAGCGCTATTCCCAAAAATGCCAAATTAAGTGCAGTTAGTTTTTCCGGCAATCAAATCAATCTTCAAGGAACAGCAGCTTCTTATGATGAGGTTAGTTTGTTTGCCACTACTTTATCTAATCAGGCTTCAACTTTAAAAACTGTAGAAATTGCTAGCGCGTCTCAATCTAGTTTGTTAAATCAAAGTGGGGTAGATTTCACCTTACAAGCTAATATCAAATAATGAACAAGCAAAAAATAATTATTGAAATTTTGTTTTTTCTAATCGGTATTTTAGCTCTTTATTTTGGTATTTATAAAGGTTCAATGCTTGTTCTAAATTCAGGCAAAACTTTAGGTGAGGAACAAGACAGTTTAGTTCGTTGGCAAAATCGTCAAGCAATTGTGCAGGAGCTTAATAATAAAGTTAAAGACTTAACCTTTAAAGATGAATTGCATTTAGCGATTCCAGTTGATCAAAAAACTGGTGATTTTTTAAAAATTGTTCAAGGAGCAGCACAAAATGCTGGCGTCAGTATTAGAAATTTTGCTCCTTCTGATAATTCAATTGAGACAATGACAACAATAGAAGCTGTTAACCAAGATATCGTTCGCCCAGCACAAATGGCTTCATATAGTGTTGATATGACAGTTAATGGCACTTATGAAAAGATTTATCAATTTTTAAATAATTTGGAAAAAGTAAAACGAGTAATGCAAATAAAACAAGTTGATGTCGCTAAAACAGGTGCAGATGATTTAACTGTAAATTTGAATTTAGTAGTTTATTATTTAAAAAATTAAAAATTATGACAGATAAAAATAAATTTTTATTAATAGCGATTGGTCTGGCTTTAATTTTGGTTGGAATTTTATTTTGGTATTCGCAACCAATTAGAGAAGATGTTCCTGCTGTTAACCCGGTTGATCAAATAAAAAGTCAATTAGAAAATCGTTCTTTTTATACTACTTTGCCGATAACTCCTTCTGCTGGTCAAACAGGTAAAGATAATCCATTTAAATAATTTCCGCCTTAATATTAATTTATTTTCTTGTTTTAGCATCAGCTGAATTTTTTATGTTATAATATACTCACAATGGTTAAACCAATTTCTTTGAAGGCGCAAGTTGAAGCAGATTCTGAAGAAGAAATTTTTAATGTTTTAAAACAGCAACAAGTTTTGTCGAGTGAAGAATTAGATCTTGTGGTCGAAGAAAAAAACGTTTCCAATCGAAGAATTGAAGAAGTTTTGTTAGAAAAATTTTCCAGTAAAGACAAACAAATCGTTCGGGTTCTTGCTGGTATTTCTAAGACCCCTTTGATTAATTTAGCGGCTTATCAATTTAATTATCAGTTAGCAGCACATTTGCCTTTAGCTACGGCAGAAAAATTTAAGTTTGTCATTTTTGATCAAATAGGGGATAAAGTTTTTAAAGTGGCAACACCTTGGCCTACTCATCCAGTTGTTGATCAATTAGTTAATTATATAGAAGATCGAAATAGTGTTGATTTAGAACTTTATGCTGCCACTCAAGCAGAAATTGAAGAGTACTTAAGGCAGTATCGTGAGCAGCAAGACCAAGTGCAGACACAAGCCGTAGCACCTAAAATTGTGTCTCGTGAAATTACGGGTAAAGTGGAGCCAATGCAAATTAATGAAACCCAGCAAGAAGCAATTTCCTCTTTGGCTAAATTATTATCTCAACAGCCAAGAAACATTGAAGAATTAAAATCAATCACCAGTCGTGGCTATGTGCCACAAATGATCGCTGGTATTATCAGTTTTGGTATTTACAAAAATGCTAGTGATATCCATTTCCAACCATTAACTCATGAAATAAGAATTAGGTATAGAATTGATGGTGTTTTGAGTGACTTTTTATCAATCAAAAAAGATTTTTTGCCTTCTTTAGTTAGCAGAATTAAAATTTTAGCGAATTTAAGAATTGATGAAAATCGCAAACCACAAGATGGTCGTTTCGGGGTAGAGTTCCATCATAAAAAAATTGATTTAAGAATTTCTACTTTGCCTACTGTTTATGGTGAGAAAATTGTGATGCGTATTTTAGAAAAAGAGAAAAAATTAATGTCTTTTGAAAGTTTGGGTGTGGCAGGTTTTAATTTGCAAAAAATTAGAGAAAATATTCAAAAACCTTATGGAATGGTAATTGTGACTGGGCCTACGGGTAGTGGTAAATCCACAACGTTGTATGCTGCCTTAAGTGAAATTCATCGTCCAGATGTTAATATTGTAACGCTTGAAGATCCAGTGGAATATGAAATTGAAGGGGTGTCTCAATCTCAAATTAAACCGCAAGTAGGATTTAATTTTGCTAATGGCTTGCGTTCAATTTTAAGACAAGATCCGGATGTGATTATGATTGGAGAAATTCGCGACAAAGAAACCGCAGAAATGGCAGTTCATGCTGCCTTAACTGGTCATTTAGTTTTGTCCACTTTGCATACTAATAATGCCGCTGGCGCAATTCCACGTTTAATTGACATGGGGATTGAACCATTTTTAATTGGTTCAGCTTTAAACTTAGTGGTAGCTCAACGTTTAGTTCGTAAGATTTGTCCTTATGGCAAAAAAGAAGAGCAGGTGCCAAAAAATTTAAAAGAAAACGTATCGGATATTATCAATAAGATCCCAAAAAGCAGTGGTTTAGAAATTCCTAAACCGCCATATAAATTTTATAAAGGAGTGGAGGATAGTCGTTGCCACCAGGGTTATTCTGGTCGTATTGGTGTTTTTGAAACGATTGAAATCAACGAACAGATGCAGTCAATTTTAAGCACAGCTACAACTTCAGCTAGTATTTTTAAACAAGCAAGAAATCAGGGTGCAATTACAATGTTTGAAGATGCTTTAGTTAAAGCAGCTAAAGGCCAGACATCTCTAGAAGAAGCATTGCGTGTTTCAATTATGGGTGCTGAGCTTAAGGATCAAATGTGAATTTAGTTGTGGATAAAATATAAGTAATTTTAGCGTAAAATAAGTTAAATATGAATTTAGATCAGACCAATCAAAATCAACCGATAAACTCTACTGCAAATGGGGAAGTGGATAATATTTTTAAATTAGCAGTGCAAATGAAAGCAAGTGACATCCATTTTTATGCTGGTAAACCAGTTATTTTTCGAATTAATGGTAATTTAGTGCCACAGCAAACTAAAAAATTTACTTCAGAAGATATTATGAATTTGTTGAGCAAGTACATGGATAATTGGCAGAAAGATCATTTGCTAAAAGAAAAAGAAGCGGATTTTTCCTTTCGCTTTGATGGCCAAAGAATGCGCGCTAATATCTATTATGAAATGAATCAAATTAGTGCTTCACTAAGAGTTATTAACCCAGAAATTAAAACTTTTGCTGAACTTAATTTGCCGCCGATTTTAGAAAAATTTGCTCTTGCTAAACAAGGTTTTTTTCTGGTGGTTGGTCCGACTGGTCACGGTAAATCAACAAGTATTGCAGCAATGATTGAGTATATTAATCAAAATCGAGCAGAAAATATTATTACGATTGAAGATCCAGTAGAGTACGAATTTGTCGATAAAAAAAGTTATATTACGCAAAGAGAGGTTTATTCTGATACTTTATCTTTTAGCAAAGCTTTAAAATCAGCTTTACGAGAAGATCCAAATGTTATTTTTCTTGGAGAAATCAGAGATAAAGAAAGCGCAGAAGCAGCTTTAACTTTAGCTGAAACTGGTCATTTAGTTTTATCTACTTTGCATACCAATAATGCTAGTCAAACCATTGATCGGTTAGTGGATATTTTCCCAGAATTTCAACAAAGACAAATTAGACAACAAGTAGCAGGAACGCTTTTGGGAATTATTTCTCAAAGATTATTGCCAAGAGTCAAAGGCGGGAGAATTGTTGCATGCGAAGTTTTAATTGCTAATACTGCAGTAAAAGCTTCTATCCGTGAAGGTAAGTCCCACCAAATTCCTAATATTATTCAAACATCGTTTGCTGAAGGAATGATCAACTTAGATAAATCGTTAGCCGATTTGGTTAAAAGAGGCGAGGTTAAAATTGAAGATGCTTTAGTTTGGGCAGAAAATCCGCAAAATTTTAAACAGGAACTTTATTAAAAATGCAAAAATTTTTTTATAGCGCTCAAGACGCAAAAGGTTTTATTCAAACTGGCGTAATTGAGGCGCGTGATTCTTTAGCGGCAAAAAAACATTTAGAGCAATTGGGGCTTTTGGTTTTGTGGGTTAAAACAGAAACTAAAGATTCGGTGATGGCGAGCTTATTGCAGCGAGTTAGTATTGGAGATAAGGCAATTTTTTTGCGTCAATTAGCGACAATGCTTGAAGCTGGTTTTCCGATTGATCGTGCTTTAAAAATTATTCAATCAGAAACAAAAAACCAATTTTTTAAATCAATTATTGCCTCTATTGGTAGCCAAGTAGAAGCAGGAGAGAGTTTGTCGCGAGCGCTTAATAATTATCCTAAAATTTTTGATGCTGTTACTACAACAGTGGTTAAGTCCGGAGAAGCTAGCGGGCATTTGCCTAAAGTTTTGAATATTTTGGCTGATGCTACAGAAGCAGAAAAAGCTTTTAATTCTTCTTTGATTAGTGCCATTATTTATCCAGTTTTTGTGATTGTAGCGATGATTGTAGTCGGTTTTTTAGTTTTGACCAATTTTATTCCTAAGATCAAAGAATTATTTGATGAAGCTGCTACTCAACTGCCGTGGCAGACAAAAGCTCTTATCTGGTTGGGTGATTTTTTTGCTAATTATTGGTGGCTAATTATTGCTGTTATTTTAGCGGTTGCTATTTATTTGGTTTGGTATATCAAAAATAGTCGTGAAGGACGATTAGCTTATGAAAGAATTTTATTAAAAATTCCTTTAGTCAAAGATTTGATTATTTTAAGTCAGATGGCTAGATTGAATCGTTTATTTTTTCTTATGTTTAAATCAGCAACTCCCATTTTGGAAACGATTGATTTAATAGCCAAAACAATGCCTTTTTTAACTTATCAAGAAGCTTTGAAGCGGATCAGAACACAAGTGGCTAAAGGTCTGCCTTTTAGTTCTTCTTTGGCGCAAGAGGGAGTTTTTCCAACTCTAGAATCACAGTTAATTGCTGTCGGTGAACAGACTGGTAGTTTAGAAAAAATGTTTGAACGTTTAACTAATTATTATCAAGATGCTGCCAATGAAAATGTTAAGCGAGTAATTGCCTTAGTGGAGCCAACAGTGATTGTGGTTTTAGCTATTGGGGTTGCCGTTATGGTTTGGGCAGTTTTTGGTCCAATCTATAGTTTAACTCAATTTGTCCAACAATAAATTTTGGTTTTTTGAAAATATGGTTTATAATAAATTTATAAAAAATAATTAAAAATTATGAAAAGATTTCAAAAAGGTTTTACTTTAATTGAGCTTTTGGCGGTAATTGCTATTATTGGCATTTTAGCAGCTTTAATTTTAGTTTCTTTAAGTAATGCTCGCAAACAAGCCCGTGATACGCAACGCAAATCAACTGCCCGTGCTATTGCTCAAGCTGAGGAAAGTTATTACAACAATAATAACATTTATGTTGGTCTTAGCGGTTTGACAGCTGGTACATCTCCATATCTTAATATGCCAGTTAACAATTGTAAAGCTTCTCCTGGTTCTAGCGATATCAATTTGCCATGGAGCAAATGTATCGATGTTACTGCTACTACGTATAGAGTAAAGGTTTATTTAGAATCTGATCCAAACAAAGGTTTTGAATGTACCGAAGGTGGCAATTGCAAAGATATTTAAGTTAGCTAATATTTATATTATTTTAGTTTTTTATTTTTTGGCAGGTATAATTTGGGGCAGTTTTTTAGGTGTGATTGTGGAGCGTTTGATTTATCAAAAAAATAAATGGCAATTAGATTTATTTTCTCGTTCTCATTGTTTGTCCTGTGGTCATCAACTAGGATTAATTGATTTGACCCCACTTTTTAGTTTTATCGTGCTTAAAGGTAAATGCCGTTATTGTCAGAAACCAATTAGTTGGATTGTTTTTTTGGTTGAGATTTATAGTGGCATCTTATTTATTTCATCTTATTTTGCTTTTGGATTTAATCTTAATTTTATTTTTGCGGTTGTTCTAGGCTCAGTTTTAGGAATTATTTTGTTTTATGACCTTAAAGCAAACCTGGTGCCTGATCCTTTAATTTTAATTTTGGGTTTACTTTTTATAGTGAAGTTGATTTTTAATTTAGAACCTTATTTTTTTGATTTAAGTAGTTTTTGGCAGCCAATTTTAGGGGCTTTAATCTCAGCTAGTTTTTTCTTTTTAATTCATTTCTTAACTCGAGGTCGTGGTATGGGTTTAGGTGATGCGAAGCTTGGTTTAGTTTTAGGATTATTTTTAGGTGTTAAATTATCTTTTTTTATGCTTTGGTTAGCTTTTTTAATTGGTGCTGTTTTTGCGATTATTATGTTAATTTTAAAATTAAAAAAGAGAACAGATACGATTGCTTTTGCCCCTTTTCTAGTTGTTGCTTTTTTGATTATTTATTTTTTGCCGAGTCTGGCAGAAATAATATCTACTTTGTCTCTCTAAATTTTATGGTAGAATAATATTACGATGAAACAGCAAAAAGGTTTTTCTCTTTTTGAATTAATTGTTGTTATTGGTATTGTTGGTCTTTTGGCTGGAGGAGCACTTTTTAGTTTTGTAAAAATGCAACGGTCTTCAGCTGTAGAAACAACGTTAACTGATTTGAGAAACTTGTTAACGAGTTCAAGAGAAAATGTCCGTAAAGGCGGTTGCAAAAAAGCAATTTTTACCGTTAAAAATAGTGGTTTGCTCGTGGTAGAATGCCAAAACAATCAAGGTGACAAAATTGAGGATTTAAGCTTAAAGGTTATTGTGCCTGGTACTATCAAGATGAAAATTTTAGATTTAAATAGAAGTTTATTAAGCGACGCGGTTTTTATATTAGAAAATAATGGAATTGGTGGTCTTTCTGTTTCAAATATTAATAATCAAAATTATAATGATTTTATTATCAATCTTAGTAAGCAGAATGAAGAGCAGGAACTTGAATTAACTAAAGAAAAAATTTTGTATGGTCCTTTTTAAAAAAATTAAAATACCGATTTTGTCATTTCTGCCTCGTGTCATCCCCGCGAAGGCGGGGATCCATGCACAGGATAAGCTCCGGTGGGAATCTAAGATTAGATCCCGCATCAAGTGCGGGATGACAAATGCCGGCTTTACCTTGATTGAAGTTTTAGTTTCTATCGGTCTTTTGGGGACTTTAGTGATTACAGTGGCTTACATGACAATTGCTAATCAAAGTGAATTACTGCGTCATAATGCAGAAAGTTATGCTGACTTAATTGCTAGCAATCAATTTTCTTCTCTTGTTGCTTATCGAAATCAAATCGCTTTTGATAATCAATCAAGCACTAATTGGCAAACAAATCTTTTTAGGGAAGCTAATCCAGGTGCTAAAAAATGGGTTAGAAAAAATGCAGATAATTCTTTTACTTTGATTAATGCTTTTGGCGGTCGTGAAGAAATTAAAACTTTAGGTAATGGCATGATTACTTTGCACTGCGAATTAGAATTGGAGAAAATGTTAAAGCCAACTGGCGTAGTTGATACTGATTTGCTTAAGGCGCATTTAAAAATAAAATATAGTGATCGAGGAGGGGAAAGAACAAAAGACTATTACACTGTAATTGCTAATTATTTATAAAATAATCAGTTTTTGGTCATAGCGAAGAGACCCGTTTCGGTAGACGTCATTCGCCAGATGAAAAACGATCCGGTCATCGTAACCGTAGACGATAATAGAAGGATAACAAAATAGCAAGTTAATAAAATTATGTTAAAAAGAAAAAATCTGCAGTTAGGATTTACATTAATAGAAATTTTAGTAGCTAGTTTTATTTTTGCTTCAATTTTAGCTGTAGTCTATGGTTTGTTAAATGATGCTCTAATTAGCAAAAAAGAATTAGAATTAACTTTGACTATCAATGAGCAAGTTAAAAATGCTAATGAAATTCTACAATCCGTGATGCGTGAAGCTAGTGGTGATTTTTTTATGGACGGTGAATTTAAAGCTGGTGATCCTAATAATATCCAAGAAACCGCTCATTTATTTTTTGTCTCTGAATTTTATGCTAAGCCAGATTTAATGGTGGTGCCAGCTGATTATAAAACAGCAATTAATGGTCGTCATTTGTATGTAAAAGTTTCTCAAGAAAATGAGAAAAAAATTTACATTTTTAGTTTAGATCGAGATAATTTAACCCGTAAAAATTATTTATATTTAGAATCTTGGGAAAAAGATGCGGGATGGAAAATTGTTCAAAACAAAACACCTTTGCTTGAGTATGATTCTAATTTATTAGCGCGCTTTAGCGTCGCTCAAGATAAAAATCAAGAAGGAGTTAGCACTCCAAAATCATATTATGTCCCAGGTTCGGGTCAATTGGTGCCAATGGATTTGAGCGTTAATTTAACGGTAACTGCAATAAAAAATTGGCGTAATAAAAATTATGCTCGTAATTTAAATCAAGTTTATGTGCCTTTAATAACTTCTAATCCTTATTTATGAGACAGCAAAATGATAAACAAAAAAATTTTATTTTAAAAAATTCTAAGGGTTCGGCCTTGCTTTACACTGTTGTTTTAATTGGTGCGTTATTAATTGTGGGAGAACTTGCTTTCTCATATATTGTTTTTTCTTTAAATTCTCGTCGTGAAAGTTATTCTTCGCAAGTTAATTATTGGTTAGCTTGGGGCGGGTCCGAAGCCGCCCTTTCGCAAATTAATAATTTTGAAACAACTGCTACCAGTGCTGCTTTTTGTCGTTGGCCTAATCAAGAAAATAATTTAATTGAATCACCTAAATTAGTTTCCATGAACGCCAGTAGCGAAAATATTTATAAGAATACGGAAATTGATAGCAAATTGGGATTTTATAGTCGTTTTTCAGCTTCTTATTTTACGAAAATTTCTCCCCAAAATTTTTCTATTATGCGAGATCAATCGCAGATTTTCGATCTTTCTAAATTTTCTGGTTCATTACAAATTCATTTTTATCCTTATGGTGATTTAAACAATGTTGATGATATCAGTCGCAATGTTTTGTGGCTTCGTTTAGAAGAAAATACTGCTGGTCATACTGTTCGAGAAGCAATCGTTAGGTTTGTCTTAAAAGATGGCGCAATTGCAATGGAAAAAAATCAAGATGAAAATTTTCCTCAAAATTTAATTAATTTTGGTGCTTGTGTCAGTGATGCAAATTCTAGAGCAGGTGATTTTACTGGTTATAAATGCACTGTTAATATTATGCCTTTTGTGGCTGGTCAAAATCGTTTTTTCAAAATTAAAACTTACAAGGGTGATGCTGATTTGAGATTTGATTTTAACAATAATGCAAATCCCGCTATTCAGTTAGGGACTCCCAGTACAATCATTAAAGCAATCGGGCAGATGGGAGTTAATGATGCTAACAAAAAAGAATTATTTATTAAATTTCCTAATCAATTAAAGAGTGTTTCGGATGTTTTGGATTATTCAATTTATCAAGCAGAGTTTTAGAAAATATGGTTTTCGGTTACAGTAACAATGTTCGTTTCGGTATATGTTAAACGTCAAATGTTGGTTGATCTGGGCGTGTTAACAATTAGCGCTCAATGATTTTCGCTCTTGTTTTTAAGATAAAAAATTGGTATATTATTTTTATGTGCGATCCTTATTCTGTCTATACCGATGGTGCTTCAAGAGGAAACCCAGGTGAAGCTGCGGCTGGTTTTTTAGTCTATAATCACAAAAAAGAATTAGTACACAAAGAAGGTAATTATCTGGGCAAAGCGACTAATAATGAAGCTGAGTATCAAGCAGTAATTTTAGCCCTTAAATTTTTGAAAAAATCAAAAGCGAAAAAGGCTAATTTTTATTTAGATTCAACTTTAGTAGTAAAGCAAATTAAAGGTGAATTTAAAATTAAAGAACCAAGAATGCAAAAGTTTTGTCTTGAAATTAAAAGTTTAATTTGGGAAACTGGTTTAACAGCTGATTTTACCCATATTCGTCGAGAACAAAATAAGGAAGCTGATGCACTTGTTAACGAAATTTTAGATGATCAACAGTGAGGTTTGAAATTAATTTTTCTATTAATTAAAAATAAAGTATGGATAAATTTAATTATCCGCAGGCTGAAGAAGAAATCTTAGCTTTTTGGCAAAAAAACAAAATTTTTGAAAAAAGTTTAGAACAAAGAAAGAACTCTCCTAATTTTAGTTTTTATGATGGCCCGCCTTTTGCCACGGGTAAACCGCATTATGGTCATATTTTAGCTAGCAGTTTAAAAGATACTATCACTCGTTTTTATTCTCAGCGAGGTAACCATGTACCTCGTAAAATGGGTTGGGATTGTCATGGTTTGCCGGTAGAAAATTTAGTGGAAAAAGAATTAGGCATAAAAAGCAAAAAAGAAATTGAAAAGTTGGGAATTGATAAATTCAATCAAGCTTGTAAAAAAGCCGTGACGCGCCATATTGATGATTTTGTGGATACTTTAACTCGTTTTGGTCGTTGGGGCGATTTTGAAAATGCTTATTATACAATGGATAAAGATTATAGCGAGAGTGTTTGGTGGGTTTTTAAACAGCTTGATGAATTAGGTTTAATTTATGAAGATCGACGTGTTAGCGCTTATTGTCCACGTTGTGGCACACCTTTGTCTAATTTTGAGGTTAATCAAGGATATAAAGATGTGGTGGATAATTCTATTTACGTTTTATTCAAATTAAAAAAAGAAAAGAATACTTATTTTTTAGTTTGGACTACAACTCCTTGGACGTTAAGCGCCAATTTGGCGTTAGCCATTGGTGATTTTAAATATGTGAAAGTAAAAGCAGGGGATAGGTTTTTGATTTTAGCTTATGATCAGTTAAATTTATTGACAGATCAATATGAAATTATAGAAGAATATAAACCAAAACAATTATTAGGTTTAGAATATGAACCTTTATATCCGCAAAGCCAACATTTGCATTCTGGAGGCAATTTGGAAAATGCTTTTAAAGTTTATCAAGCAGATTTTGTTAATGTGCAAGATGGTAGTGGAATTGTTCATGTAGCGCCTAGTTTTGGTGAAGACGATATGCAGTTAGGGCGCAAAAATAAATTAGGAATGTTAATTACGGTTAATAAAGAGGGTAAAAGTTTGGTGGATCCGGGGAAAAATTTGCGGGTTAAAGACGCTGATAAATCAATAATTAAAGATTTAAGCGACCGCGAAATTTTGTATAAAGAAGAAAAAATTAAACACGCTTATCCATTTTGTTGGCGTTGTGATACTGCTTTATTATATTATCCAGTAAAAACTTTTTATGTTCGAGTGTCTGAGTTAGTAGATAAATTAGTGGCCAATAATGAACAAATTCATTGGGTACCGAAGTATTTAAAAGAGGGCCGTTTCGGTAAATGGCTACAAGAAGCTCGTGACTGGGCAGTTTCTCGCAATCGTTATTGGGGAGCGCCAATTCCAATCTGGAAATGTGATTCTTGTGATCATCAAGAAACGATTGGCAGTATTAAAGAGATAGAGAAAAAATCAGGGCAAAAAGTTACTGACTTGCATCGACCTTATATTGATCAAGTTATTTATAACTGTCCAAAGTGTGAGGGCAAAATGAAAAGAACCAGTGAAGTTTTTGATTGTTGGTTTGAATCTGGCGCAATGCCTTATGCTGCTTGGCATTATCCTTTTGAGAATAAACAAGAGGCAGAAAATAATTTCCCAGCTGATTTTATTGCTGAAGGATTAGATCAAACTCGTGGTTGGTTTTATACACTTAATGTTTTAGCAACAGCTTTGACAAGTAAAGATATTGGTTGAGGGGAAAATAAACCGGCTTTTAAAAATGTGGTGGTTAATGGAATTATTTTAGCAGAAGACGGGAAAAAATT
>JAQVDI010000016.1 GCA_028698375.1 Patescibacteria group bacterium
GACAAGAAAAAGATGTTTTCTTTCACGAAAGTGCGCTTGTTGGCGTTACTTTTGACGAGCTCAATGTCGGCGACGCTGTTGAGTTTGAGAAAGAAGACTCAGACAAAGGTCCTAAGGCTGTCAAGGTTTCCTTGGCTGCTAAAGAGTAATTTTATATATGTTATTTTCGCGCATGCGATAATATGCATATAAGAATTTTAAAAAAAGTCCAGTTGTAAAATTTATAGCTGGGCTTTTTTCTGTTGCAAAATTATAAATTTGGGGGCAAAATAAAAATATGGAAAAGTTAAATATTTTATTTAATGCTGGGTCTATTAATGACATTATCAAAATAATATTTAGTCGAAAATATAAAAATTTTAATAACGTAAAATAAAAATTAATTAAAATTATGTTAAAAGCATTAAGAGAAAGTTTTATTTATGTATTTTTGGCGGGGATTTACATTGGGTTGGTGGCGTTACTTATGACTTATGCTGATAAAATTTTTGGCAAAGTTGATTCTATTTTTAGCGGTTTTGCATTTCTTACTTTATTTTCTCTCTCGGCATTGGTGGTTGGTGGTTTGCTTATCGGCAAGCCAGTAATGCTTTATTTGGATGGAAAGAAAAAAGAGGCAACTTTCAAATTGATTGCCTGTGGCGTTTGGTTATTTCTATTTTTGCTAATTGCTTTAAGCGTTTTATGGCTAAAATAAAATCCACACATATATCTCGTAGGTATGTTGTGAATTTATAAAATAAAAATTAATTTATCTCGTTAAATTTAAGACAATTTGGCGGGATAGAGTTAAGGAGAGAAAATGAAAGGTTTTATGAATTTTATTAGAGAACAGGGTGTGGCTGGTTTGGCAGTTGGTTTTATTTTGGGTGGAGCAGTTTCCAAAATTGTTTCGTCGCTGGTGGATGATATTATTAATCCTCTTTTGGGTGTTATTTTAGGTGCGGCGGGTAATCTTAATCAGGCCTCAGTTAAAATTGGCAGTGTCCAGTTAAATTGGGGTAGTTTTGTGAATACAACTATTGATTTTATTGTTATTGCTTTAGTTGTTTATTTTGGAGTTAAATTGTTAAGACTTGATGTAAAGAAATAAATTATTTTTGATATAAAATTTAGTACTAATTTAAAAACTAAATAAAACTTATGTGGCAATGTCCAAAATGTAAACGCGAGTTTGCGAGAGTTAATCAAAGTCATTCGTGTGTGGTTTTTTCTTTAGAAAATCATTTTAGGGGTAAAGAACAAGCGAGGAAACTATTTGATTTTTTAATAACGCAAATTAAAAATAAAATTGGACCAGTAAAAATTGAATCTTTGCCATGTTGTATTCATTTTGTTAGCTCTTTCAGTTTCGGTGCTTGTTGGGCGCTGAAGGATCGGATTAGAATTGATTTTAGAGTTGATGAAAAAATAAAAACTAAAAGGAGTTTTAAAATGAAACAGATTTCTGTCAACCGCTATATGTATTATTTTGATATTTTTGATAAAAAAGAAATCAATGCTGAAATTCTTGGCTTTATAAAAACTGCGTATCACTTGGATCAATAAGTGAAACAAAATTTTCCGCTCTATATTTAGGGCATTGATTAAAATATTTTAATATGGCTGAAAAGGTAAAAGTGGTTTTGGTTGCAGTGCTCAAAAATTGGCGGGATTTTCAAATTCTTTTGCGCGAAAATTGGTATCATATTCCAGCAAATAAATTGCCTAAAAAAGATTTCGATTATTTGGCATTTTACCAACCATTGAGTTTTGGCAAAGCGGCTAAAAGAATTGGTTATTATGGAAAGGTGAAAAAAATTGAAACAAAAAAAAGAATTGAACTTTTTCCAAAGGCACAAAAACATCCGTCGAGTCAAAAGATGTATTCTAAAATTACTATTAAAAAACTAGTTAAACTTAAATATCCAATTAAAAATATTGTGCCAAGGCGTATTGTTTTTGGTTTTACAAGTTTGAGCAAACTTTTGCACTCGCGTGATATTTTGGAGCTTTATGGAATTGCGGACACAGAACAAATGATTGCTAAAAAGTTAGAAAAAAATTGTATCAAATTTAAATCGCAATTTTATGTAATTATTAGTAACAAAAAACGTTTTCGATTAGATTTTGCTATTTTTTGTAGGAAAGGCAAAATTGCGATTGAGTGCGATAATGACAAAGCACATAAAATGAAGCAACAAAAAATAAAAGATCAAGAAAAAGATAGAATTTTGCGATCTCGCAATTGGAAAGTGATACGTTTACGCGAAAACGAAATTTTATTTAAAATTGATAAATGTTTAGATAAAATTAAAAAAGCAATTTCTTCTTTTAATAGCCAATAATAATCATGATATTCTTTGTGGGTGTCTTGATAATTGGGGGAGAAAGTGCGAAAATAGGACAATAAACAAAAACCAATAAAAAAATATGGAAGGATTCTGGAATTTTATGGAAATAGTAGTGATTGTTAATGGGGCGTTATTGGCTCTTTTTGTAGTTTTGATTGCTATCCCGCAGACTGGATTAAAAAAAATATTTTTAAAAATTTTAGGGACAATTAGTTATATTATTGTTGGATTTTTGTTGCTTTATATCATTAGTCCAGCTGATTTATTACCTGATGTTGTGCCAATTTTAGGTCAAGCTGATGATGCAGTGGGTGTTTTGGGCGCAATTATTAACTTTATAATTGGTTATGTTTCTTTCAAAAAATCAAATGAAAAAAAAGTGCGAAAAACAGATGAGGGAACTGTCACTTATCTAAAAAATAAAAAAAAATAATTATAAATTAAACTGCGATAAGCTCAATTTGTTCATTCAACATTTTTTTGTTTTCATATCGCTAGGTTATATCTGAGGATGTAAAGTGGGCACAAGTTATTTTTTAAAAAATGTGATAAAATAGGTTTTGTAAAAAATAAAAAAAGGAGATATTATGTCTATTGTCGAAGAATCAGAGTTTAAAGGAAACAAAATGATTGTTATTAAGAATAGTGAGGATGATCAATATCCTTTTTCCTTTGGATTAAAAAAAGCAAAGCTTGTTCTGGAGAATATTGAAGAGATTAAAAAATTTGTTGAAAAATACGATAAAGAGTAATTTATAAATTCTCTTTTATATTTTTTCTAATTTATATAATAGTTATAAACAAAAATTGCTAAAAAGCAATTAATTTTATAGAATATATTTATGTCAAATTATTATAAACCGCATAAACATAAAGATTGGGTATTTGATCCAAAAAAGAAAAATAATTTTAAGCTTTCTAGAAGTAAGTTGGATTTATTTATGCAATGCCCTCGTTGTTTTTATATTGATAATCGTTTAGGCACAGCTCGACCGCCGGGATTTCCTTTTAATTTGAATAGCGCGGTTGATAAATTATTAAAAAAAGAATTTGATATTCATCGTGCTGATAATTCTAACCATCCATTAATTGAAAAATATGGTGTGGACGCAAAGCCAGTAGCACACGTAGAGCTTAATGCCTGGAGGGAAAATTTTAAAGGTGTACAATATAATCATCTCAAAACTGGTTTAACAATCACTGGTGCGATTGATGATTTGTGGATTAATTCTCGTGGCAAATATATTGTGGTTGATTATAAAGCGACCAGTAAAGATTCGGAAATTAAGGCGTTAGATCAAGATTGGCAGGACGGTTATAAGCGGCAAATGGAAATTTATCAATGGCTTTTGCGCCAAAATGGTTTGCCAGTTTCTAATACTGGCTATTTTGTTTATTGCAATGGCAAAACTGACAGAGAAGCTTTTGACGCGAAACTTGAGTTTGATATTTCTTTAATTGCGCACGAAGGTGATGACTCGTGGGTGGAGAAAGCTATTATTGATGCACATAAATGTTTATGTTCTGATGAGGCCCCTATTTCAAATCCTGATTGTGAATATTGCCAATATATTCAGGCAGTTAAAGAAGCGGAAAAACCCCAGAAAAAGGGAAATAGACTTTTCTAATTACTAAAAATATTTATTTATTTAATTCTTTTCCTTGACAAGTTATTTTAATTAATATAGGATAAATAAGGTTACATTAGATCAACATTTTTAATATTCTTTTGTGAATAGCCATTTGCTGTCTTTTTAGTTGTCAAATACAGATTAACTCCCTCTTGGTGAGCAATTTCTTGTGTCAAAGTAGTTTTAACCGCTTTAGATCATTTCAAATTAAGTCTTAAAAAATTTATTTTATCACCTATTTGGTTCAATAAATTATTATTTATCGCGTCATTAAATAATTAATTTTAAACGCGTTGGTTTCTATTAAATCACCTTTAATAAAAATTAAACAATATTAAGATGAAAGTTAAACGAAAAGTTTTTAAAAACATTTCCATTTATCCTCTTCCTAATTTAATTCAAATTCAGTTGGATTCTTACAAAAGATTTCTTGAAACTGGTTTGAGTGAGCTTTTTTCCGAGGTTTCTCCGATTGAAGATTACACAGGTGAACTCTATGCATTACGCTTTGGCGATTATTTTTTTGAAAAACCAGCTCATGATCCGCTTTTTTGCCGAGAAAATAATTTAACCTATAAAGCTTCTTTGCGTTGCAAGGTAATTTTAGAGAATAAAAAAACCAAAGAAATTAAAGAACAAGAAATTTACTTAGGCGATTTCCCCATGATGACTGACGGGGGAACTTTTATTATTAATGGTATTGAAAGAGTGGTGGTGAATCAAATTTTACGTTCTTATGGTGTTTTGTTTGTTGCAAATCTTAATAACGGTGAAAAATATTTTGGGGCTAAACTTATTCCTTCACGTGGCGCTTGGTTGGAATTTGAAACTACTGCGCGAGGTGAGATTTACGTAAAAATTGATCGCCGCCGCCGCATCCCCATTACAACTTTTTTACGTTTTTGGGGTTTTGAAAGTGATGCAGAAATTTTAAATCTTTTTAAAAAAGAACTTAAAAACGCGCCAATTAATTATATTGAGAATACGCTTAAAAAAGATCCGACTAAAAATGTTGATGATGCGTGTGTTTATATTTATCGCCAGATTAGACCTGGAGATTTAACGACCGCGAAAAATGCAAAAACTTTTTTGGAACAAACATTTTTTAATCTTCGCCGTTATGATTTGGGCGGAGTTGGTCGCTATAAAATTAACTCTCGTTTGGGACTTAACTTTAAAAATGACTTAAAAAATAGAATTCTGCAAAAAGAAGATATTG
Source organism: Patescibacteria group bacterium (assembly GCA_028698375.1). Taxonomy (GTDB): domain Bacteria; phylum Patescibacteriota; class UBA1384; order JAGGWG01; family JAGGWG01; genus JAQVDI01. Next base: position 5,184 of record JAQVDI010000016.1, read on the forward strand.
TTAGAACAATTGCGGAAATCATTCGCCTTAATGTTGATCCAACTGCCGAGCAAGATGATATCGACCATCTGTCCAATAGACGTGTGCGCACTGTGGGTGAATTGGTACAAGACCGTGTTCGTATTGGTTTGTTAAGAATGGAAAGAATTATCCGCGATCGGATGAGTGTGGCTGATCCAGTTTTAGTAACTCCAGCTAGTTTGCTTAATGCTCGTCCAATTTCTGCTGTTTTGCAAGAATTTTTTGCTTCTTCGCAATTATCACAATTTATGGTGCAGAATAATCCACTTTCTGAATTGGAGCATAAGAGAACGATTGGTGCCACTGGACCTGGTGGATTGACTAGGGAGAGAGCTGGTTTTGAAGTTCGTGATGTTCACACTTCTCATTATGGTCGAATTTGTGTTGTTCAATCTCCCGAAGGCGCCAATATCGGTCTGGTTACTTATTTGGCTTCGTACGCCCGTCTTAATGAATACGGTTTTTTGGAAACTCCTTATCGTATTGTTAAGCACACAAAAAGTGGTAGTTTTGTGACTAATGATATTAAATATGTTGATGCCACTACCGAAGAAAAACAGGTAATTGCTCCAGCAGATATCCCCATGGATCTCAAAGGTAAAATTTTAGCGCGCAAAGTGATGGCTCGCAATGGTGGTCAGCCAGATATTTATAAAGTAAGTGATCTAGATTATGTAGATATTGCTTCTGACCAAATTGTCTCTATTAGCACGGCCTTAATTCCTTTTTTAGAAAATACTGATGCTGCTCGTGCCATGATGGGATCTAACATGCAGAAGCAGGCCCTGCCTTTAGTGCGCGCACAAGCGCCTTTTATTGGTACAGGCGTAGAAGAACCCGTTGGCAAAGCTAGCGGTATGGTAATTTTAGCTGAAGAGCCAGGCACAGTTAAAGAAGTTGATTCGCAAAAAATTGTAGTGAAAAATACTAAAGGTTCACTTAAAACTTATAAATTATTTAATTTTGTTCGTTCGAATCAATCAACTTGTATTCATCAAAATCCGATTGTGGCTGTGGGTGATAAAATTAAAGTTGGTGATGTTCTGGCTGATAATATGTCCACTAAAAATGGAGAAATTGCTCTTGGTCAAAATTTAACTGTAGCTTTTATGAGTTTTCATGGTCTTAATTATGAAGATGCTATTATCTTGTCTGATCGTTTAGTCAAAGAAGATTCTTTCAGCTCAGTTTATATTGATGAGTATGAAACTGAAGTGCGTGAAACTAAACTTGGTCCAGAAGTTGTAACTCGTGATATTCCTAATGTTAGTGAAGAATCATTACGCAATTTGGATGAAAATGGTATTGTGCGTATTGGCGCAGAAGTAAATTCACGTGATGTTTTAGTGGGTAAAATTACCCCTAAAGGTGAAACGGAATTAAGCGGTGAGGAGAGATTATTACGTGCTATTTTTGGTGAAGAAGCAAAAGATGTGAAAGATAGCTCTTTGCGTTTACCTCATGGTATTCGCGGTAAAGTAATTGGGGTTAAAGTTTTTAGCCGAGATAAGGGCGATGAGTTATCTCCTGGAGTGTTGAAAAAAATTCACATTTTAGTTGCTCAATTGCGGAAAATTACTGAAGGTGATAAGCTGGCAGGTCGTCATGGCAACAAAGGTGTTATTGCTAAAATTTTACCTGTTGAAGATATGCCGATGATGCCTGATGGTACACCAGTTGATATGATTTTAAACCCGCTGGGTGTGGTTTCGCGTATGAATTTAGGTCAGTTAATGGAAGCGCACTTAGGTCGCGCAGCGCAAATTTTAAATGAATTAATTGCTGTTCCTGTCTTTCAAAGTCCAAATTTAGAAGAAGTGGAAGTAGAATTAAAAAGAGCTGGTTTGGAGCGAGATGGTAAAGTGCAATTAATTGATGGACGCACGGGTTTGCCTTTTAGGGAAAGAACAACTGTCGGCTGTATTTATTTTATGAAATTGGCGCATATGGTTGAAGACAAAATTCATGCTCGTTCTATTGGGCCATACTCTATGATTACTCAACAGCCACTTGGTGGTAAAGCTCAATTTGGTGGTCAACGTTTTGGTGAGATGGAAGTGTGGGCATTAGAAGCATATGGAGCAGCCCATACTTTGCAAGAAATGTTAACTATTAAATCAGATGATGTCTCGGGTCGATCACGTGCTTATGAATCAATTATTAAAAATGAAGATATAATTGAACCAGCTATTCCTGAATCATTTAATGTTTTGGTGAAAGAATTGCAAGGTTTAGGATTAAAGTTTAATTTTATTGACGCTTTAGCTAAAAAAATAAAAGCAAAAACGAAAAAAGTAACCAAAAAAAATAAAAAATAACACTTAACTATGGCTAAAGAAATGAAAAAATCTAGACCACAAGGTAAAGAAACCTTACCAGATAGTATTGGTTCATTTAATAGCGTCAAAATCACTTTGGCGGATAAAAATGAAATTATTGCTTGGTCTCATGGTGAGGTGACTAAACCCGAAACAATTAATTATCGTACTCAAAAACCAGAGCGCGACGGTTTGTTTGATGAAAAAATTTTTGGTCCGGTTAAAAATTATGAATGTGCTTGTGGCAAATATAAATCAATTCGCTACAAGGGTGTTATTTGTGACCGTTGTGGGGTGGAAGTAACTCATTCTAGTGTTCGTCGTCGTCGTATGGGTCATATTGAATTAGCTGTACCTTGTGCTCATATTTGGTATGTTCATGGCGTACCTTCTCGCATGGCTTTAATTTTGGATATTACTTCAAGCGATTTGGAAAGAGTGATTTATTTCGGCGGTTTTATTATCAAAGAATTAGACACAAATTTACGTGATCAAGTTTTAAAACAATTAGAGGAAGAGTATAAGAATTATTCTAAAGACTTAGATGTTAAAATGAAGCAAGCCAAGAAAGAAGAACGCAAAGCAATTGAAGAAAAAGTGATTCAAGTAGAAAAAGCCTTTACTAGAGGCCGTGACGAATTACTTGCCTTAGCGGAGAAAACAGTTATTTCTGAAGATGAATATTATGCTTTGTCAACTAAATATGGCCAAATTGCCAAAGTTGGTATTGGTGCAGCTGCAATTTTAGATTTGTTGCAAAATATTGATTTAGAAAAAGAGATCAATAATTTAGAAAAAATGCTTTCTAAATATCCCGAAGGAGCAAGGCCAAAAAGAGAAATGTATCGTTTGCGTCTTTTGCGCCAAATGAAAAAAGCGGGGATTACCCCAGAATCTATGGTTTTGGAACAACTGCCGGTGATTCCTCCGGATTTAAGACCTTTAGTGCAATTAGATGGTGGTCGTTTTGCTGCTAGTGATCTTAATGATTTATATCGAAGAATTATTAGTCGTAATAATCGTTTAAATAGATTAATTAAGGAGGGCGCTCCTGAAGTTATTTTGCGTAACGAAAAACGGATGTTGCAAGAAGCTGTTGATGCTCTTTTAGATAATTCGGCTCGCGGGAGCAAAGCTGCAATGACAACTAGTGGTCGTCGAGCACTTCGATCGCTTGCTGATATGTTACGTGGTAAACAAGGTCGTTTTCGTCAAAATCTTTTAGGAAAACGCGTTGATTATTCTGGTCGTAGCGTTATTGTTGTTGGCCCAGAATTAAAATTGAATCAATGCGGCATTCCCAAGATAATGGCTTTAGAAATGTTTAAACCTTTCGTGATCGCGAAATTGTTAGATAGGGAAATTGCGAACAATATTAAACACGCTAATCAATTGATTGATCATGAAATTTCGGAAGTTTGGGAAATTTTAGCGGAAATTATTAAAAATTATTTTGTTTTATTAAATCGGGCGCCAACTTTGCATCGTTTAGGTATCCAAGCTTTTAAACCGGTGTTAGTAGAAGGAAAGGCGATCCGCATTCACCCACTTGTTTGTGAGGCTTATAATGCTGATTTTGATGGTGATCAAATGGCGGTTTTCTTACCTTTAAGCAAAAAAGCGCAGCTAGAAGCAGAAAAATTGATGTATTCCGTGGTTAATCTTTTAAAACCAGCTAGTGGCAAACCAATTTCTACTCCGGTGCGCGAAATGGTTTGGGGTATTTACTATCTTACTTTTTTGGATGATGAAGACGCGAAGCCGAAATATTTTTTTGGTAGTGAAGATGAGGTTTTAACAAGTTTTTACAGTCGCAAAATAGACTTGCAAGATAAAATTAAAGTTAAATTAAATTCGGGTGAAATTATAGAAACATCTTGTGGCCGAGTAATTTTTAATCAAATTTTGCCAGAAGAATTAAAATTCGTAAATGTTTTAATTGACAAAAAAGGTATTAGTCGTTTGATCAATAAAGCTTTTAATGTTTTAGGCAAGGAGAGAACAGTTGCTTTAATTGATGATATCAAAGATCTTGGTTATAGTTATGCTACTCAATTTGGTTCTACTATTTCTATGGAGGATATTATTATTCCTACAAATAAGGGAGAAATTTTAGCTATGGGTGAAAAACAATTGCAAAATGTTGAAAAAGAATATAACAAAGGCATGATTACAAAAGATGAAAGACACTCTATAATTGTTGATATTTGGTCAAAGGCAAGAGGTGAGTTGGAAAAATCTGTTTTAGAAAGCTATAGCCCAAGAAATCCAGTTTATTCCATGGTGGTTTCTGGAAGCCGTGGAAGCATGTCTCAATTGTCACAGCTTTCTGGCATGAAAGGTTTGGTGGTTTCTCCTTCTGGCCAAATTATTGATTTGCCAGTTAAGGCTAATTATCGAGAAGGTTTAGATGTTTTGGAGTATTTTATTTCTTCTCACGGTGCTCGAAAAGGTCGTTCCGATACTGCTTTAAGGACAGCCGAAGCTGGTTATTTGACTAGACGTTTGGTTGATGTGGCTCAAGATGTGGTGATTTTAGAAAAAGATTGCGGTACTAAAAAAGGTATTATAATCAAAGCCGAAGAGGAAAATAATTTTGCTTTTTCTATTAGAGGTAGAGTTCTGGTAAAAGATGTTAAAAAAGGAAATTCCGCGATCGCGAAATCTGGCGAATTAATAACTTTTGATTTATCTGAAAAAATTGCGGAAAATGTTCAAGAGGTGGAAGTTTTTTCTCCTCTAACTTGTGAAGCAAAAACAGGTGCTTGCCAAAAATGTTATGGTGAAGATTTGGCGCGAGGTGAATTAGTAATGCCTGGGACTGCCGTTGGTATTGTGGCAGCTCAAGCTATTGGTGAACCAGGCACCCAGTTAACTTTACGTACTTTTCATATCGGTGGTGTGGTTGGTGCAGATATTACTCAAGGTTTACCTCGGGTGCAACAAATTGTTGAAGCTCGTTCACCTAAAGTTCCAGCAATTTTAGCGGAGGAAGATGGCAAAGTTAGAATTGTTGAAAAAGATGAAGTGGTGGAGATTGTTTTAGAGGCTCAAAGAGTTAAACACCGCACTCTTCATCTGCCCAAAGGTGTTAAACCAATTGTTAAAAAAGGTGATTTAGTAAAAGAAAAAGATGTTATTTCGGAAGGTAAAATTAAAGTTAAGGCTCCATTTTTAGGAACAATTATTGAGGTTAAACCTGGTGAGGTTATAATTGAATCTAAAGAACCGGCACGATATATTAATGAGGTTTCGCCAATAACCGAAATTTTAGTTGCTGATGGTGACAAAGTGAAAAAAGGTGAGCAGTTAACAGGTGGTAATATTGATCCCAAAACTTTGGCTCGTCTTAATGGCGAAGAAATCGCGCAACGCTATATGATTAATGAGATTAACAATATCTATGTTTCTCAAGGTCAAGAAATTCATCCTAAACATTTTGAAGTAGTTATAGCACGCATGTTTGCTAAAGGTTTAGTTTTGCATCCTGGGGGTTCGCATTTTATCGAAGGCCAAGTGATGGATAGACTGACTCTAGACGAAGCTAACGCTAAGCTTAAAGAGGCGAAAAAGAAAGAAATTATTTATCAATCTTTAATTTTAGGTATTACTCAGGCTTCTCTTTCAACTGATAGTTTTTTGTCTGCTGCTTCCTTCCAAGAGACTAGTGGAATTTTAAGAGATGCTGCCTTAATTGGTAAAACCGATAAATTAAAAGGCATCAAGGAAAATGTCATTATTGGTAAATTAATTCCAGCTAGTATTGATGCTGATAAACAAGAATAAATAGATTGACTATCAAATTATAAATTGCTAAAATACATTTTATGCCTACAATATCTCAATTAGTTAGAAAGTCACGTTCAAGTAAAAGAAAACAACAAACAACCGCAGCTTTGAAGCGAGTAGTTAATGTTTTAAAAAATAAAAGCAAAAATTATAAAGTTGGTGCTCCCTTGAAGCGTGGTATTTGTACTAAAGTGACCACAGTGACACCGAGAAAACCGAATTCTGCTTTACGCAAAATTGCTCGCGTGCGTTTGACTAATGGTATGGAAGTAACTGCTTATATCCCAGGAGAAGGACATAATTTGCAAGAACACTCAGTGGTGTTAATCCGTGGTGGTCGGGTTAAAGATTTACCTGGTGTAAGATATCATATTGTACGAGCGAAATTTGATACTGCTGGTGTAGAAGATCGCAAACAAAGTCGTAGTCTTTACGGCGCTAAAAAACCTAAATAATAGTTTAATAAATTTATTATCAATAATTATGCGTGGAAAATCATCTTACAAACAAGTTGAAGTTTTGCCTGATCCCATTTACCAAGCCGAAGTGGTGGCAAAATTTATCAACTATGTGATGCGCGACGGTAAAAAAGCCAAAGCGCAAAAGATAGTGTATAATTCTTTTAAAATAATTGAAAAAAATACAAAGAAAAAACCATTAGATGTTTTTAATGATGCTTTAAAAAATGTTGGGCCATATGTGGAAGTTCGCTCAAAACGAGTTGGCGGAGCTAATTATCAAGTGCCAGTAGAAGTTTCTAAACGTCGTCGTTTGGCGCTTGCCATGCGCTGGCTTTTGGATATTGCTCGTTCCACTAAAGGAAAATCAATGGCTGAATGTATTGCTAATGAATTAATTTTAGCCAGTCAAGAAAAAGGTGATGCGGTTAAAAAGAGAGAAGATATTCACAAAATGGCTGAGGCCAATAAAGCATTTGCTCATTTTTCTAGTCGTTAATTAAAAATTATTTATTATATGGAGAGAGACTATCCAATTGAAAGAACAAGAAATATCGGGATTATTGCCCACATTGATGCTGGTAAAACGACTGTAACAGAGCGTATTTTATATTACACAGGTAAAAAACATAAGATTGGCGAAGTGCACGAAGGACAAGCCGAAATGGATTGGATGGAACAGGAAAAAGAGCGAGGCATTACTATTACTGCCGCGGCTACTACTTGTTTTTGGACTCCTACTGGTGAAGATAAAAGTGAAGAAGCTCGTATTAATATTATTGATACTCCTGGTCATATTGATTTTACAGTTGAGGTACAGCGTTCTTTACGTGTTTTAGATGGTGCTGTTGTTGTGCTTGAAGCTGTTTCTGGGGTGCAGGCTCAATCGGAAACAGTTTGGCGTCAAGCTGACGATTTTAAGGTTCCTCGTCTTTGTTTCATTAATAAAATGGATCGGGCTGGAGCTGATTTTTTCATGTCTTTTAACTCTATCAAAGAAAAATTAGGTGCGAATGCTGTTGCTCTGCAAATTCCAATTGGTTCCGAAGAAAAATTTAAAGGTATTATTGACTTAATCCAAATGCGTGCTCATATGCATAGTGATGATTTGGGTAAAGAAATAACTGATGAAGATATCCCAGAAGAATTAAAAGTAGAAGCAGAAAAATGGCGTAAAGAAATGGTAGAAAAAATTTCTGAGACTCATGATGAAATGTTGGAACAATATTTAGCCGGTCAAGAACCTACAATTGAAGAGTTGCATAAAGCTATCCGTGAAGCGACAATTAAAAATAAAATTTATCCAGTTTTATGT
>JAQVDI010000063.1 GCA_028698375.1 Patescibacteria group bacterium
TCTTATAAATATCTAAAACGAGTTTATGCCCTTTTTGCCAAGCAATTAAATCAGTAAAAGAAACAATCTTTTTATTTTTTGGTTTCATTCTTAAATCTAATTTCTTGAATCTTAATTCTAATTTTTACTCATATCTCATTACATCTAAAACATTAACCCTAGAAGCGCGATAAGAAGGATAAAGACCAGTTGTGAAAGCCACAAATAATGAAAATAAAACTGCTAAAACAGCAAACCACCAAGGCAAGTAAAAAATGTTTAACGCTTCTCCACCAGCTTGCATAGCAAAAGTATTAAATAAACTATTAATAATTTTAGCAATCACATTGCCAATAATTAAACCCAAACCGCCCCCAACAAACCCTAAAATTAAAGCTTCCGTGATAAATAAACGACGAATATCTTTTCTCATCATCCCCAACATTTTCATCAATGCCACTTCCCGCATTCTTTCCAATAAAGAAATAGTCAAAGTATTTAGCATGCCCAAAGCTGCCACAATCATCGCAATCAGTCCGAAACCACCTAAAATAATTTTAAAAATAGCAAACACCTCATTAATTTGATTAACCGTATCGCCAACATATTGGGTTTTAAAACCCAGATTCTCAATCTGTTTGCGAGTGGTATCAATTTCGTTTTTATTAACCACTTCTACTTTAGCTTGAGAAAAAATATAACCAGTATCAGCAGCTAATTGGTTATAATTAGCATAAACCGAAGCAGGATTAGTATTTTGAAACACACCTACAATTTTAAATTTCTGATCTTTCAAAATTTTAGGTTTTTTATTGGGTGTGGTTTCTTTAGATAAAATAATATCAAAAATCACTTCTTTATCTAAAAAACTTTCTGGTTTATCGTCACCAAAAATTTTTAAGTAACTGGTATTCACTAAAATTTCACGAGCAGATTTTTCTTCAGAAAAACTATTTCCCACAATTGGCCGAATACCTGACCATTCCAAATATTGGTTAGAAGTACTATAAAAAGCAACATCTGTTGTCCCGCCATTATTTTTAGCTTTAGCACCAGCGTTAATTACCAACTGGACTTCTCTCACATTAGGCAAATCTTGGATCAATTTGACACTGTCATTATTTAAAAAAACAATATCCGAATTGCCAGTACCAACATCAATTAATTTAAAAGCGTCACCTTGAGAAACTTGTTCGGTAACAATTTTTTCTAAACCAAAAGCAAAAGAGATAAGAAAAACAATCGCTGCAATACCTACTAAAATACCACCGATTGTTAAAAAAGTACGCAATTTATGCATCCAAAGATTTTTAAAAGCTAATTTTAATAAAAAGAATTTATCCATGAATATTAAGTTAAAAGGCAAAAGTCAAAAGTCAAAAATGTATGTAAAAATTTCACAAGTTTCTCCTTTTCAGTTTAATCACCGCTGAACCAAGCATCCGTGATAATTCAATTACCTCATTCTCCAATTTTTCAATCTTTATTTTGTCAGCTAAACCGCTATCCTTTAATAAACCAAGCCAATAAATTGTTTCATTAGCGCTCTTTAAAGAAATTTCGTAAAATTTCTTGAATTCTAACCGAGAACTTGATGCTTTTGCTTCCACAAGATTAGCTCCAATTGATGTAGCTGATCTAATAAGTTGATCAGCAATCACCCATGCACTTCTTTTTTTGGGCAATAAGTCTGCTAATTCAATCACATTCAAACTAAATTGATAACATCTTTGTCTAATATCAGATTTTTGATTTACCATATTTTTTAAACTTTTAACTTTTAACTTTCAATTTTGACTTTTGAATTTTAAATTTTGACTTTTTTAATTTATTTCTCCGCCTTTAATTTCACATAACCATTTTCTTTGATATAACCATCATGATGATTGTGATCACCAACAATTTCGCCATCTTTCATCTCAACTCGGCGATTACCACTTTCCCAATAATTTTGATTATGTGTCACCATCACAATTGTGCGATTTAACTCTTTATTCAAATAATAAAATAATTTAATAATCTCGCCAGCCGATTTGCTATCCAAATTGCCGGTTGGTTCATCAGCAAAAAGAATATTTGGATTAGAAACTAAAGCTCTGGCTACTCCTGCTTTTTGTTGCTCACCTCCAGATAGCTGCGTCGGTAATTGTGTCCCTAATTTCTTAATTTTAATTTCATTAAGCATTAATCGCGCTGTGCGCATTGCATTAGAAGCTTTTCGACCCTCAATCATCAAAGGTAAAGCTACATTTTCCAATACATTAAGCGATTTAACCCAATAGCTCATTTGCTGAACAAAACCAATATGACGAGACCGAAAAAGACCCCGTTCATCTTCATCCAAATTAAAAATATTTTGGCCATTAACTTCTACTCTGCCAGAGGTAGGCTCATCTAAACCAGTCATCATATTCAAAAGAGTAGTTTTACCGCAACCAGATGGACCAAAAATTACTACAAAATCCCCCTGATAAATTTTTAAATCCACTTCTTGCACTGCTTTAACTTCATTATCACCAACTTTAAAAGTTTTACTTACATTTTCTACTTCAATAACAACTTTTTTATCTGTTTTAGCTGGGCTAATCATATTTTTTTATTATATCACAATTATTTTTTATGTATTAATTTTTATCTGTAGCTACAACCCCAACCCCATAAATTTACTCAACCAGCCAAAAGTATTGCCTAAAGTTTTAAGAATTAACTGCAAAACACTCTTAGGAACTTCACCAGTAATGGCTGTGGAGTCTTCAGAACGACCAATGTTGTTAGCTTTATCAGCCGAAACAACTCTTAAGTGGTATGGTTTAGATGGGATTAATTCAGAGATTACAACCAAGTGTTTGGTGGTTAAAGCTTTATCTTCCACAGTTTTGTTGGTGTATTGATTGCCATTTAATCCTTCGGCGTATTCTACAAAACTAGTGGCTGGTTCGTCAGTTTCCCAAGAAACAGC
>JAQVDI010000064.1 GCA_028698375.1 Patescibacteria group bacterium
GAAACACGAGAAGCACCGATATTTGCTGTCTCCAAACCTCTTTTTTTAAATTCTCTCCTAATATAATCTCCAACTGAATCTTTGCCCACAAAACCCAAAACCTGTGGCTCAAAACCTAATTTTTTTAAGCTAAAACTTACGTTAACTGCTCCACCTCCTGGTTCTGCTAAATAATCAGAAACTAAAATTTTTTCGCGAGCGCTAAAACAAAAATTATTATTTGTAAATTCTAAATCCGTGTTTAAAATTACATCCTGTAAAATTTTCCCTAAAATAAAAATTTTTTCCATAAATCTTATCTAGAAACGATAATTTCCAACAAATCATCAGGAAGACCTATGCCAAATAAATTAGAAGTAATTGTATGTAAACGTCTGTTTTCTGCATCACTTGCGAATTCACCTCTCACTTCTGGCTCATTAATTCGAATTAAACCGATAACCAGATCACGTGCCTTTTGCCTTTCCTGCGGATCAGTAATTTTCCCCAATAAACAAAACTCAACTGCTTCTTCAATTACTTTTTTCATATTACCGGGTTCGGCAAATTTTTCCAAATATTCTTGAAAACGAATATCATCCCGTTGATCATAATCAAATTTTTGGTATTGATTCATGCCAATTTCACCAGCCAACATTTCTTTCAATTTGTAACGCGCTTCAGTATAAAGCTTGAATAACTCCGCAGTCCAATCCTCCCCAAAAAGTTCAGCTATACTAATATCAATTAAAGGCGAAGGCTCGGCAAAATGAATCAACTCTGGTTGAAATATAATGTTTTTTACACCTGCTCTTTTTTGATTACGAATAATAGCCGTCTCCAGTGGCAAATCACCAACGCTTTGATAATTAAAACGAGAAATAAATTCAGCACTAAACGGCACCCGACCGTGATATTTGCCACCAGGCGGATTACAAGTTAAAAAAGTGCGATGAGTTTTATTAGGATCTTTGGGTTTAACCACTTTGCCGCCATTTTCTTGTAAAACTAATTTGCCGCCGCGCTCTAAAATAGAATTTAGGCGAACTAAAATTTGCGGCTCACAAGTATTAGCTTCATCCAAAACAGTCCAAGCGCCGTTTTCAACTTCTCGCGGCAATTCACCATCTTGCCAAATCCACTCTGATCCAGAAATATTCAAACCCTCCAGCTCGGCAATACGCATAAAATCTTCTCTAGAAAGTCCTGTTTTTGCTTTGTATTGCTCAGGAGCAATTTCTGAAATTCCTTTTTGTTCTGCCGATTGAATCTGAACTAAATTAATAATTTGTCTTGATTCTTCACTTTTACATCTACTTGGATCACTAAAAAGTAAATCGAGTTTTATTCTGTCTTCTTGTGTATTGGGAATCCATTTGCCAATTAAATCCGTAGTATCAGTTTGGCCATTTAGGCTCATCCGATAAACCGGGGTATTAGTTAAATATGCTAAATATTCAATGGCAAAAGATTTACCAAGCGCTGCTTCCCCCTCAATTAAAGTAGGCTGATTCAAAACAATGCCTCGAGCTATAAGTTGTAAAAGATGCAAAAAATGTTCATCAATAACTACATTTTCAAATTGTTTAGCTTCAGGAATCCGTAATTCTTCTAATGAACCATGCTCAGGATCAGGATTGCGTGGAATTTCTATCCCCAAAATACTAACTTTATCTGAGCTAATTTCAATTGGCTTTCGTTGAATCACTTCTGGCGCCATTGGTGCTTTGAATTCATTAATATTTGGATCTTGTTCTAAATTCATATATTATATTATACCAAAAAAATAAAAAACATGAAAATGAAAATCTTAAATTAATTCTATGTTTTCAAAATTTAGGCTAACAAGGACAAAAAAAATAAAAGGTGAAAGAGGAAAAGGGGACAGCTGCTACGCAGCTTTTGAAACTGCGGCAAAGCGAACACCATCGACAGAAATCACATCATCAAGCGAAAAAGAATAGACGTGGAGCCGACGATGATCAGGATACCAGCCGACATTGAGACAGCGCGCCCTGGTTTTTTCTTCTAAAAGCCAAGACCGATTCAACCCTTCTCCATCTAAATGGGAACCAATACCGCTGGCTTGTTTTGTTTTTAAATACATCAGGCAATCAAGGAGCAAATATTCAGGTAGAGTTAAACCAGAAGCTAAAAGATCAGGATAATCTTGATTCAATTTAGTTAATTGGTTTAGGTAGGTTTTTGGAGATTGACCAAAAACACCAAATGCTTGCTCGTGTTGATCATGGATCTTTCTTACCAATTGTTCTGGGGAAACTAAAATGGTATAAAATTGGTTGGGGCGGGTAGGATGTAAGGCAGCTTGCGTTTGGTCTTTATCTAAATTAGCATCAAAAATTTCATGAGTAGTGTTGTCCTCCCATTGGTAATATTCAACCGCATTTGCCTCAAAATCAGTTTGGTAATCTGTTGACTGAAAATATTCTAGAAGTTGTTTGCGAGGAATTTGGCCAGGGACAATTAGAGACAAAGTTAAACCCAATTCTTCTGCTTGTTCTTTTTGTTCAGGTGTTGGTAAAAGAATATTGCCAGCTCTTAATTCCTGTTCTAAATTAATATTACTTAATTCTGGGATTTGTTGAGCTAAAAGATTAAAAAGATTTTGATTAAGTTTTAAATCGTCAGAAGAGATTTCTGCTTCTCCTTGTTCTAATCTTTTTTGTCTTTCTTTTGTGTGGCGTAAATTAGTGTATTCAGTTTCAATTTGTTTGGCTAAGGCTTCAATTTCTACAAAAGCTTGTTCTTTTTCTTTTGGATCAATGCTTGTTTTGATCTTTTGCTTTAAATCCCGAAAATGCAGAGCCAGTTTACGAAAATATGCATCTTCTTCTGGTGTTAAATCAACAGGAGCAGGGATATTATTGGGATCAAAAGGAAGTAATCTTTCTAAAGAATCAGCTGCAGGATCAGCTTGAGAAAAACCAGGAAGATTG
>JAQVDI010000065.1 GCA_028698375.1 Patescibacteria group bacterium
ATAATTGTCCAACTGCACTTCTTTTTGAATCATCAATTGCTTGATTAGCTTTATTCTCTGCTTCACCTTGCGCCTTAGCAATCGCTCTAATTTGTGTCCCAGTATCTGAATTTTCTATGCTATAAGATAATTGAATTAATGAATCAATTGTTTCTTCAACCATTTTTTTTCTAACACTTGAAGTAGCATTATCTGGGACATAAGCTGGTTGACATTCTTCAATCTCTAATCTAATTCTTTCTTGAGTCATTTCGCCAGTTTCTGGGTTGTTAATTTGATTTTCATTACGATTTTGTTGGGTAGTAGCAGAATCAGAAGTTGAATCATCATCGGATGTTGTGCTGTTTTTAACAGAGTTTTGCTGACCACTTTGCGACTGCGTATTACTATTAGTTTGAGCGTTAACATCAGATTGGCCATTTTGCATAGCTAAAACCATTGTTGGCAATAAAACAAACAGGAAAAAAGATAAGAGAATCTTAACAGCTAATTTTTTCATAATTTATAAATTAGTTTATATAACATATTATATTATAAAATATAATATTAAACAATTTTAATTGGATATTATGAATTATTTAATCTTCAGTAGCTTCTTTAATTGTATAAAACATTAAATAGCTATTGTCTTGTAGCTCAATTACACTAGGAAAATCTAAAATTTGATTGGCATTATTGGAAGATAAAACGGTTTTTAAAAATTCCATTTCCCCCTTTTCAGCTCCAGTTGCCACAGAAATACTCCCCTGGTCATGATAATAAGTTTGAAATTCATTATTATTTTCAATCGTACATGAAGAAGCGCCACTAAACCAAGGAAACGATATATCTTTTTTAAACATATTGCTCTGATCATTTAAAATCGCCAAATCAAACGTTTTCCCCCGGCTAACCATCAATCGCCAATCCTTATCAGTTATAAAAACATCAGGGTTATTGATTTGAGCAGAATCGGAATAAACCTTTTCTGGCGGATCAAAATTAACACCATCAAAAGATTGGGCTTGATAAATTGTATAAATTCTTTCTTGGTTGTTTGCCTCACTCATATGATCACCCAAATAATATAAATAAATTATATCATCTACTGAAACAGGTGCAGGATCAACAACATCATACTTTGGGACTCCTTCTATTGTTACTGTTTTTTTAAAAAAAGTTTGACCTTGATCATAGCTAATTCCTACACTTAATTGATCTTCTGAACCTGAAGCATCAACAAAATAAACATAAATAATTTCATTTTTAACAACTGCACCTGGACTAGAAGCATGTTTAAAAATTTGCTGACGATCTTTCGTCCAATTTAAACTATCTTCGGAAGTTGCCGTAAAAATTGAATGATAATATGGTCCATTAATATCATCACGGCTAGAAAATTTCTGCTCAACTGAAACATTATTTTTAGTTTCATCACCTTCTTGATTCTGGATTTTTTGAAAAAATTTAAGATAAATAAAAACACCAACCGACAATAGAAATATCGCTACAATAATAAATATGATCAAACCAATTTTGGATTTTTTAGGCGTAGGAGAATTAAAACGAACATTAATAGGAATCGGTTGTTTTATCTCTGGCATATAAAAAATTATACCATAAAAATAAAATTTTACTAACTGAAAAAGTCGAAATTAATTTTCTAAAATTTCTGAAAGTAATTGATTGACAAAATTCATTGAGCCATCATTAATAATCAATACGTCAAAATGCTGTTTATATTTTTCTAAATTTTCAACAACATTTTTATTTAAAAAACCAATTTTCAAAATATTCTCATGAGCAATCCCATTAGCCATAGCGTTGTCTTCTATATTATCTCCTAATAAAATAACATTTTCGCGATCACGAATTTTATAATAAAATGGCAAATCTTGGAGCAAAGTCTCGTCTTTATTCATGGCATGTATAATTGGTTCGCGCACACCAATAGCCTTTCCAAACTGATCCCAAACAAAAAGATTAGAAACAATAAAAACATTACCATTATTAATTTCGTTTTTATCTAAACATTTTTTTATTAACTCCTTACCTAGGCCACTAGCAGACATGATAACAATTGGAACATTGTGGTTTTTTAAGATAGTAAAAAATTTATTCACGCCATCGCGAAGTTTAATCTTTTTACTATTTATTATTGCTTCTATGTGCTTTTTTGTTAAACCAGCATCAATCAATAAAGCAAAATGTTTTCTCCACCATTCGTGCATGGCTTTCTTTTTTTCTTCTAATGACAGATTTTGGTCAACTTCAATTGGACGATATTGATGATAGAGCTTATCAGCTTCTTTTGTATAATCATAAGACAAAGGATTGTGATCAGAATTTTTACCGTTACCCAATAATGAAGTCATGGCTGATCCGCAAGTTAAAGTACGGTCAAAATCAGTTAAAATATGCAAATTCTTGCCACCGCTTTCTTGAATTGATTTTATTTTTTTATTTAATTTTTCAGGATTAACAATAGTCGCTTGGTTTTTTGCTTCATTTTTTCTTTCCGCTTTTTCTTTTTCCATAAATTAATTTTAATTCAAAAAGTTAATTAATTCAAAATTTTTATCTAAACACTTGATTTTACAAAAAGTTTGTGCAAAAATATTTTCATCCGGATGGAGTGAAGTGGTTGTGCCCCACACAAAAAAGGCAGGCAGCTTCTTTACCCACATTGAGCTCCAGCAGTGGTGGTCGCAGCAGGAGTTCAGAAAGGCAAAGAACTGCAGCCAAGATTGCGACCGCGCAACCGCAACCTCCATCCGGAATCACCCTCTTCCCCGCCGGTATTTATGCCGGCGGTTTTTTTAAGAAAAATAAAAATCCGCCACTTAGGACGGATCATGTATAGAATTTTTTAGTGATCTGTATCTACGCAAAATTGCAGTTAACAATCCACGCTTAATCCTAAGAGAACAGTGGCAATGATCCCAAAAATCATTAT
>JAQVDI010000066.1 GCA_028698375.1 Patescibacteria group bacterium
TGCTGGAACCACCCAGATAAGATGGTGCCAGTTCGTATTGTAGGTAAAGGCAAATGTTTTCGTTCTCGCTTCTGACCCGTAACCGATTGTGTTGGAACCAGTATATTTTAGCCAACGAGTCGCGTGGTTGCCTGCTGCTGCCGATCCTCGTGCCCAGATAACTTGGTCGGCATTGGCTGTTAGCGAGAACCACAGTTCCGTTGTTTCAAGCATGGTTCCGCCGTTGGTAGGCGTTCCGACGGGCGAAGCTATTGAAAGGTACTTGCCCGCATCGGTTTGTACACCTCCGCTGATCTTTCCGGCTACTGCTGGAGCACCCCCATTATTGATCAGCGTATTTGTATTGGCGGTGGAGTCGGATAGTGACAGAGCGGCATCACTACCTAGATGCCACACTGCACCTTTGCCCGCCGCACTCCACACCCCCTGCGCCCAAGAGGCTTCGGGGGCGGTGGCAGTGGCATTGCCATAGTAAATATAGAAAATGTCGTCCGTGTCACTACTTAAGCTTGGTGCCAGAAACCAGAGCTCCATTGACTTGGTGGTAGTACTAAATCCCGTCACCAGTTCGTGATTTGTCAGAGTGGTGCCATCACTTGTGGCAATGCGAATATCAGCGCCGTCGGATTTGACCCGAGTCCAGAACGACGGCGACATGCTGTCGCCAGAGAGAAGCGTTGGAAAATTTGTCACCCCGCCAGTACCGACTTTGGTATGGTCAATGGTGATTTTCTGCCGATAAGGCCAATTTGCATCATACCAACTTGCTGATCTAGTGCTAATTTTCATCTCATCCGAAGCCGTTGAAATATTTGTCGTCGTCCCCTGATTGAATTCTGCGGTTGTAGATCGGGTCATTGACCTCTCGCTTGCACCTGTTTTAAAAGGAAAAATAAATAAAATTAAAAAAGAAATTGTTAAAGTAATCACAACCACTTTACCAAAATTATTCATTATCTTTTTTCTTTGTGAGTTCTCTTTATACTCCCGGACTGGATTAGGTGTCTTAAATATACCCACAAAAGTAGTTTTAATTTTAAGCAAAAATAATCGCAACCTAGAAAGCAAAAGTTTTAGCATAACAATATGTTGAGTAAACACATATATTATACCACCAAATATAATTGTAAAGATTGTGGATAAGTTTGGAAAGGATAAGTTAAAAGGCAAAAGGTAAAAGTCAAAAGTAAGGTAGTCTTCTCGACTCTCCCTCACACAATCCAAAATGGGTGTGTGAGGGATCGCTCGAAGAATAATATAAAATATTGTTCGAGCTTGTCGAGAACTTTACATTACTGTAGCTTCTCGACTCGCCTTGCTCGCTCGAAGAATAAAAAATTACACGTCACCAAAAGAAACTTTTTTGCCGCGACGAGAAAGATTATTTAAAACGCCTAAAATTATAAAACTAGTTAAAAGTGAAGAACCACCATAGCTCAAAAAGATTAAAGGCAAACCAGTAATTGGCATTGATCCCATATTCATACCGATATTAACCACCACTTGCAAAAAAAAGATAAACAAAAAACCCAAACCCAAAATATAACCTTTCTCGTCCTCGCTGTTATTGGCGACAATAACAATACGAGAGAAAAACACAAAATATAAGCTTAAAACCATCATTGAACCTATAAAACCAGCTGCTTCACTGGAAACTGCATAAATAAAATCAGCATATCTAACTGGCAAAAATTGTAATTGACTTTGCGTACCATGGCCTAACCCACGGCCATTGATTCCACCCGAACCAATAGCAATCATCGATTGCCAAACATTATAACCGCTACCCAAAACATCTGCTTTAGGATTTAAAAAAACAGTTAAACGTTCTTTTTGATATGGCTGTAGCA
Source organism: Patescibacteria group bacterium (assembly GCA_028698375.1). GTDB lineage: Bacteria > Patescibacteriota > UBA1384 > JAGGWG01 > JAGGWG01 > JAQVDI01. The sequence continues at coordinate 1,851 of JAQVDI010000066.1, forward strand.
AAAATTGATAAGCCAAAGGCATTAAAACTAAAGCGCTTAATAAAATTCCATAGAAAAATTTACGATTTTTGCCAGCAAAAAAATAAATCACAAGACCAGTCACTAAATACAATAAAGCTGTCCCCAAATCTGGCTCTACTGCTACTAAAATCACTGGCGGCAATAAAATAGCTAAATAAGTAATAAATTCTTTCCAACCGACTTTAACTCGACTAGTAATGTATTCCACCAAGCTAACCACTAAAATAAATTTGAAAATTTCCGAAGGTTGAAAATTAAAAAAACCTAAATTAATCCAACGAGCTGATCCAAATTTATTAACTCCTAATACCAACACTAAAAGTAAAAAGAAAATCCCAATGCCGTAAAGATAAGGCCAAATTGAAAAATAAGTCTTATAATTAACTCGCGAAAGCAAATAAAATAATAATAAACCTAAAAGCAGAAACAAAACTTGATAATAAGCCAGATACTTTTCTCCGCTTAAAGTGGCTAATAAAATCGCGCTATAAATGGTCAAAATCACAGGGGGCAGAAGCAACCAAAAATCTATAAAAATTACTTTTCTCATAGCTCTGACACTATCACTTCCTTTTCTTCTAACTTAAATTTGCCAAGTTCTTTTCCTTTTTCCTCAAAAATAATTTGGACATTAGTCGCTTTTTTTAAGTCATCAAGATATTTTTGAAAAAATATTTTTGTTTTTTCGTCAGTTGAAACAATAAAATTAGCTGGTTGACCAAAATGATAATTGTTGGCTTTGCGAATATCTTGCAAATTACGAATAACCTCACGTAATAAACCTTCTTCTTTAAGTTTCGGCGTTAGCTTAAAATCTAAATCTATTTTGTTTGATTTGCAATGAACCTCTTTAACATTTAATTCATCTTTAATAATCTGCTGCTCGTCTGATTCCAAAGTTAACGGAACTGTAGCACTAGCTAAAGGCTGACGAACTTTTACACCTTTTTGGATGCGTAAATCTAATAATTTAGAAATAACATTACGAATTTGCTCCATTTTATCCAAAATTTTAGAATCTGGTTGATTCTTATTTTTGATAT
>JAQVDI010000067.1 GCA_028698375.1 Patescibacteria group bacterium
CAGTTGAGCGTGATGCACAAAAGGAAATTAAGAATATGGGTTTGTAAAATTAAGAATTAAGAATGACGAATAATCGAATAAAACCTGAATGTTTGAAATTCGAAATTCGGGAATTCGTTATTTATTCCAAATTCAAAAATCATCATTCAAAATTATGAGGAAGATTGATTTAATCAGACAATTAGCTAAAGAGGAAAAAATTTCCGAGCGCAAAGCTACCAGTTTAGTGTATGCGGTTTTTGATATTTTAGGTAATGCTTTAGCGCAGGGCGAAAAAATAAAAGTTTCTGGTTTTGGCACGTTTCTTGTTGTTAAAAGAAAAGGTCGTAAAATTCGCAATCCGCGAACTCATAAAATCACCAAAATTAATGATTATGTTATCCCCCATTTCCGTGCCGGCGAACCGTTGAAGCAAAAAGTCCGCGAAGCTGTCGCGGAAAAGAAAAAGAGTGAGAAATAATTTTTTATAATTATAAAATTTATTAAATACTAAGTTTTCTGCCTAATTTTTGTTCGCGCCAAGTTTTTAATATTTCTAGATCCCAATCAATTTCTGGAATTTCATCTTTAAGTTGTGCCATATTGTTAGCAGGGTTATAATCATAAATTGGTTCAGGTTCTGACTCATTTTCATGGTCAAAGTAGGAGTGTATTGCTTCAATAAATTCTGGAGAATTAACTATTGTGTGTGTATTCAGATTAAAATTTTTGGAACAGTTTGGCGTACTGCCCGGCCAGATTGATCCCTCTCTAATACCTTCTAATACTAAATGAAGAAATTGATTTTGCACTTCTTTATTTTCGCGTAAGGATTTGGGAATTAATCTATCAATATTTATATTGCCAATGTATCTATTCTGACTTAAGATATATAAAATTCTAGGTAGAAACCAATGAGCAATTTTTTCCGCAGAAATCTGATAAACATCTATAAATAAATTTAATTTGTTCCAGGAATCCGGGGAATAGTCGTCGATAAGTTCTTGTAAAACATCATAATAAAATTTGTCAGAATAAACGATTTGCTCGATATAAGTTTGATCTAGACCAAATACTTCACTTAATTTTGGGATATTAAGAATGCTGTTTTTTGAAAGATAAATATTTTCAGTATAACCGCTATATCCTTTTTCAATATAAATATCTTTTAAAAATTTTTCTAAAATTTGCGGGTTAGTTTCGAGATAGTTTCTAGTTAAGTCTTTTCTTAACAATAATTTATCAATTACTTCTAGTTTAGCCAAAGAAGTCCAATCATCGCGAACTATTAAACCAAAAATTCTCTGTTGCACAATGTCTTGATTAATATAATCTGGGATTAGCGTTTTAATATCTTCCGGTATGTGCTTTAAAGGTTGATTCGTCTTTTGAGCAACTTGTAAAATAGAGTCTAATAATTGTATTAACTCTTCCACGCTGAACTCTTTTTTAGCAACGTCATTTAGATAAAAATCTGTAATTGCTTGTGAGGATTCCATTTTGCTTGGCTTGTCTTTCACGTATTCTAATAGATCCAAATAGAACATTTTTTTAGGCCAGATCATATTACCTCCAATGTCATAAATCGGTACTAATAATTCTGGTTTTTCCGCATAAGCCCTTTGCATAGCATGGATTATTTGTTGTAATTCTTCTGGTTTAAAATCACTCCCTAAAACTATACCTTCGAATTGTCTTGGGCTTATTCTATATGGTGTTATAAAACCCATATCTGGATGTGTCTCATAGCCTGAAATGGCTAATTTGCGACCACTTTTTAAGGCAAAAGTTTGTTTGGCGTCCAATGGTGTGGCATATATATTTGTAGAATACTGTCTTTTCTTAGGTCTAAATTTTTTATCAAAAATTTGCTGATATTCTCTTTGAAATTTTTCCCGGTCTTCACGAGTCCTACTGAGATGGCTGAAAGTAGCGCCAGGTAACTCATGAAAATCGTCCATGTTAAATAAAATACCTACCGAACCCCCGCCTATATATGCTGGAGGTAGAAAAGGGTCACCTTTTAATGGTGCAATATTAAAAAAAATTTGTGAATTTAAGGCATCTCGATTGCGTGCGCTTTCTGCCCATTTCCTTTTACGCTTTTCAAAATCTGTTTCATAATGGTTGCCTAGATGATGATCCTGATCACCCAAAATGCCATGACTTAAAATTTGTTCAAAATTTATAATCCCATTTTCTTTTGCGATAAATGTGCCATGAGCTGCAACTCCAGGTTGTTTTATATCTTCAGTTTTTTGCAAAACTAAATTTAAAACTTCTTCGGGTAATTCAGGTAATTCCAGGGCTTCGATTTTTCTAAAACTATCGATAATGAATTTTGCTATGTCACGATAACGATGAATGTGATAAGAATTGTTGTCAATTGATCTACCAGATTTTTGAACAAAAATATCGACTAATTTTTGAATTTGCACTTCATTACTAATCGCTTTTTCTTCTTTGGGATTGTGCGGAAAACCTTCAGGCATTTGATAATAATTAATTTCTTATAATTATTATACTACAGAAACTATTTTCCGGAGTTATTGAAATTTTATTTCAAAATCGCAATTGCCATATCCACTGCTTTATCGAGATTTTTTTGGCAAGTTTCAGAGCTGTAAACCGAAGCATATTCGCCGTCTAAATAATAATCGCTAATCACTTGCAAAGAAGCAATTTGAACATTTTTTTCTTTGGCAATGGTGAAAAGGGCCGATAATTCCATTTCAAAACCGGCAATATCATTTTTTTGGGCGTAATCAATTTCCGCCAAAGTTTGTTTGAACATTGCGTCGGTTGTCCAAATTATATTTTGGATTTACTTGACCAAAAACACCAATATAAATAAATTTTTTAATGCCGTATGTAACTAATTGTTCAAAAACCCAAGCCCACATTGGCGCGCCAAAACCCATAAAGTCGC
>JAQVDI010000017.1:0-10249 GCA_028698375.1 Patescibacteria group bacterium
ATTCTTCGCAAACGCCTTTTAAGACTAAATTATTGCTTTCTGTGGCGCTAGCTGTAAAAATAATTTCATTAGTGTCAGCATTGAGAAAATTTGCTATTATTTTTCGGCTTTTTTCTAAAACTTGATTAGCCGCGCTACCAAAAGAATGTAGAGAAGATGAGTTGCCAAAATTATTTTTTTCTTGTTCGCAAATTGTTGTTAAAACTTTAGGGTCAATTGGAGTTGAGGCTGCATTGTCTAAATATATTTGTTTCATATTTTTTCCAATTTTTAGTGCCGTTATGCCCGTTTGAACGGATGTTCATCCGAGCGAGCTACGTAGGAGTGAGTGTAGCGGTAAATTATTTAATAAGCTGGTATAAGTTAATATTTTTTAAACTTTTTTTAAAATTTTGATCGATTTTTTGCCAGACAGTTTTTGCTTTACAGAAATTTTTTTGAGCACAATATCCTTGGCAAGGCGCTGTATTAATTTTTTCATCTAAAGCCTCAAAGACGATCTTCAAGTTAATTTTGGATGGCTTAATGGCTAATTGAAAACCACCTTTTTTGCCACGAATTGATTTAACAATGCCTGCATTTTTTAGATTTAGCATAATTTTTTCTAAAAAATCAGCTGGAATATTTTCCGCTTTACTGATTTTTGAAATGGGTAATTGATTTTTTTGCTTGGCTAAAAAAATAATTGCTCGCAAACCATAACGAATTTGTGAATTGAATTTTAACATTTTATTTAATTATGACTAAATAGGTCATAATTAAGTATAATTTTTTATGGCTAAATTGTCAATATCTTAAATTTAAGTTATATTTATTGTATGCAAAAATTTCCCAAAAATTTTTATTTTGGTGCAGCTACATCATCTCATCAAGTTGAAGGTGGGAATATTAATAATTGGTCAGTTTGGGAGAAGAAAAATGCGATAAATTTGGCTCAAACAAGCAAAAGACGATATGGTCACCTTGAAAACTATCAGGCTATTAAAAAGCAAGCTAACGATCCTAATAATTATATTTCCGGTTCATCTAGCGATCAAATTCATCGCTATAAAGAAGATGTCCGAATAATGAAAAAATTAAACTTTAATGCTTATCGTTTTAGTATTGAATGGTCAAGGCTTGAGCCAAAAATAGGCAAATTTAGCTGTAATGAGTTATCATATTACCAAAAATTAGTTGATGAATTAAGACAAAATGGCATTGAGCCATTTATAACGCTTTGGCATTGGACTGTGCCGATTTGGTTTGATAAATTGGGTGGTTTTACGAGAAGAAAAAATGTTCAATATTTTTTGAATTATGTCGATTTTGTAACTAAAAATTTAAAAGGCGTTAAATTTTGGATTATTTTAAATGAGCCTGAAGTAATAACTAATAAAAGTTATTTTTTAGGTGATTGGCCGCCGCAAAAGAAAAATCCATTTTTGGCAATTAAGGTTTTTAAAAATTTGATTTACGCACATAATAACAGCTATCAAATTATTAAAAAAAATAATCCTGACAACCAAGTTGGTATTGCCAAACATAATACTTTTTTTGAGCCTTACAAAAATAGAATTGTTAATCAGGTTATTGCAAAAGTTTTAGATTATTTTGCTAATCATTATTTTTTACAAAAAACTATTAAGAGTTTAGATTTTATTGGTTTAAATTATTATTTTCATCATTTAGTTGGTGGCAAAGCGAGAAATATCAGAAAAACTGATATGGGATGGGAACTGTATCCTAAAGGTATTTATTATTTGTTGCTTGACTTAAAAAAATATCATAAGCCAATTATAATTTGCGAAAATGGTTTAGCAGATAGTACAGATAAAAATCGTGGTTGGTATATTAAAGAAATTATAAAAAATATTGAAAAATCAATGCGAAAAGGTGTTAATGTGCGTGGGTATTTACATTGGTCATTGTTGGACAATTTTGAATGGGCAGATGGTTTCTGGCCTTGTTTTGGTCTAGTTAAAATTGATTTTAAGAGGAAAAAAAGGGTTATTCGTAATAGTGCATGGGAATATGCTAAAATAATCAAAGAGTTAAAAAAATAATTTTTATATGTGCAAAAATTGCGGTTGTGGTAAAAAAAAGAAAAAATGATGAGTCAGTTTTATTCTGAATTTTTGTTGATTGGCTATTTTAATTTTTAATTTTTTAATATGGTTTATCAAAACCCAGAATTTTTTTATAAGATTTCTCAAGAACAAAAATTTATAGATTTAAAGAATGTTTGCTTTAGTTATTTTGATAATTATTTTGCTAATAATTTTAATGATGAAGATAAAATAAATTTAAGGAATGAAATTTATTATTTATCTGAAAATGTCCCTGCAGTAATTTTGGATCATATTATTATTGAGGCAAAAAGGCAAGGTTTGAATATTCCAGAAAGTACATTTTTGTCAGATGAGGCTTTTGAAAAAATTAAAAAAAGTTGGGAGCAATATAAATTTTTAATAAATATTTTTAACAAATTTCCTAAACAAATTAAAAAAGAGATTTCTGAGTTAAACCCGAAAGGATTTAGTGACCCAGATGAAGATTTTGTTGCAGCACTAATTGATAATCAAGTGGTTGGTTATACTCGTTTTCAGAGTGGTTTTGGTGAACGAATTGACGATATTAGTATAATTTATCAACGGGGTAAATTGGAACATCCTGGTGTGGGTTTGGGCATGCTAAACGAGTTGATAACCAAAGCGAAACAATTAGGTTATAAATATATTCATTTATCAACGGATCGTATCCCAAAAGGTTTAGGTAATTTGGGTTTTCATTTTGATGAAGAGAATAACCATCTTTTGTCGGCAATATTTTATCAATTGGATTTATAAAATTAAAATCGAGAAGTAGCTTCTTTGAAAGTTTTTTCTTCTAATTTGTCATCTAGTGGCGAAAGTTCAAAATCTGAATATTTTCTTTGAAGCGCTTTTGTTATCAACCAATCAGTAAGACCGGGATTTTTGGGTAATAAACTCCCGTGCAAATATGTTCCAATAGCATTTTTATAAATAATGCCTTCTTGATGCTGGCGTGGATTGTTGCCATAGCCTTTTAAAACTCGGCCAAAAGGTTTTTCATTTTTACCTAAAAATGTTTGTCCACTGTGATTTTCAAAACCTAAAATTATCGATCCGGGGTCGATAATATTGGTTTTGATTTTGATGTTGCCAATCATCCGTTTTTTGCCTGCTATTGTATGGGCGTCAAAAATAGAGATACCTTTTAATTTTTTTCCTTTTTGATCTTTATAATAATGACCAAAAAGTTGATATCCGCCGCAAATAGTTAATGCAACTGTTCCGTTTTCAACATCAGTTTTAATAATTTTTTTGAGTCTTTGCAAATCATTAGCGACTACATTTTGTGAGCTGTCCTGGCCGCCTCCTAAAAAATAGATATCAGCAATTCCTGTTTCTAAATTGTCTCCTAAAGATATGGGAATAATTTTTACATCAATATTGCGCCAAAGTGCTCTTTGCTTTAAAGCAATAATATTGCCGCGATCACCGTAAATATTCATTAAATCTGGATAGAGGTGAACAATCGTTAATTGTTTTTTGCCTGGGGTATCAAAAAATTCAGGATTATTCATAAAACGGTTTAACTAACTTTAGTTTAACTAATTTCTGTCTCAGTTCTATCATGGTCGTATAAGTTAATAAGCAATATAAATTTTCTTTTTGAGAATTTTTTATAAAATTATCTAAGGCATCTTTAGGATTATTAACAATAGTAATTTCATCGCTCCTGAAACCAGCATATTTTAATCGTAAAGCCATCTCGTGAGCACGAGTTCCAGTAGTAGTAAAATGATCAGCTATTAAAGTTAATCGTTCAATGTCAGCATCCCAAAGCCAAGAGACATCGGTACCATCAGCAATTTGGTCATTAATACCGATAAGTAAATCTTTATGTTCAATATCATCTTGTAGGAGCGAAATTATTTGATTAAAGCCAACTGGGTTTTTGATTAAAAGAAAAGTAATTTTTTTGTCTGCAATTTTAATTGTTTCGGCTCGACCAAAAGCGGGTTTAAAATCAGCGATTGATTTTTTGATGATTGTATCTTCAATATTTAAAATTTTAGCAGCAATAACTGCGGTGCTTAAATTATAAATATTAAAAACCCCCGGTAAATTAGTTTTTAAGTCAATGACTTCAGTGTCAATAATTTTAAATTCACTACCTTGAAAAGATTTTAATTTTATGTTTTCAATTTTAAAATCTAATTTGGGATGATGAAAATTAGATTCTGGTTCGTGATAAATTCCTAAATGAGAAAAGAAAAAATGTTTATATTTTAGTTTTTTATTATTTGTGGGTGAAAGTAAAGAATCAGCTGCATGCTCACTTATTTTCCCGCCAATTTTGAAATCACTTAACCCAAAAAAAATAATTTTATGTTGAGAAGTTATTGATTTTTTTTGACCGATGTATCCTAGCATAGGGTCATCAGCGTTTAATAAAACTGTACTTTTAAAATTTAAATTGCTTAAAGTTTTTTGCCAAAGCTTAGCAGTTTTATCAATTTCGCCATACCGATCCATTTGGTCACGAAAAAGATTTAAAATAATAATTAGTTTAGGTTGAACTTGCGGGACAATAGTTGAAAAAGCAGCTTCGTCAGTTTCAATAATCGCCCAGTCAGTTGGTTTGTTAATTAAAAATGTAGTTGCAACACCGCGCAAAAGATTAGACCCACTTAAGTTGTGTGTAATTGTCTGATTTGCATCTTTTAGAATTTTGGCCAAAGCGTGAGCAGTGGTAGTTTTTCCATTAGTGCCAGTGATAACAATACAATTTTGATTTTTAGCTGATTTGTACACAAAATTTGGGTCAATTTTAATCGCCCAAAGTCCAGGCAAGGCAGTGGCGCCTTTGCCAAGTACTCTTAGAAAAAAGAAAATTGTTTTTCCAAATAATTTTGATAATCCAAATCGTAAATCCATAAAACTAGCTAATTCTATCCTAAATCTATTGTTTTTTCAATGATTTTAAGTATTTTAAGAGAAATATCATTAATGTGTTATATACAAGTGCGATAGTGATAAATAAAAAAACCGCAATTGTATTAAGTGCGGTTAGTTTGTTGAACTAAATAATTTGCGCCAGATTTTGTATTGTGCGGATAAAATTTTAAAATATATATTTTTGATGTATTACAGTCGGTTGAAAATCTGATACAAAAATCTTGACGACATCTTTCTAAATCTTTAGCAAATGATTTAATGATTCGTAATAGTTGAGTTAAAAAAATTTGATTCAAAAAAAGATCGTGAGGGACATAAATATTAATTTTTTTAGCGATACGCGTGGCATAACAGGGTTTATGTCCGATTCCAAGTTCAGATGGCGTAAGACCATCGGTACGCGTATAAGGCCAAGCAGGTGCGAAAAAATGATCATGCATTTTGGATAGAAGACTGCGCTCTTTAGCTTGTTGAGAATCTATATTATCATCATATAAAAATTGAGTTTTTTCAAGTAATTCTGCCAAAAATTCTTCATTAATAAAAATAATTATCTCAAGAGATGTATTTTCATCAATGGGTGGAACCAGAACTTGAGTAACGGGTTGTTTTTTTTGTTTTGGCATTAGCGTATTTCCTTTTCAAAGATCATTGACGAAGTAATTTTAAAATTAAAAATTAATTATGTCAAATTTGACGTTATTCGATGTGATGAATATTATGGATAATTTTTGATTTTTTTACAGCTTTATTATAGAATTTTGATATGGATAGAAAAATAATTTTAACCGGCGATCGGCCAACCGGCCCACTTCATTTGGGTCATTTTGTTGGTTCTTTAAAACAAAGGGTTGAATTACAAAATGAATATGAAACTTATATTTTAATTGCTGATCAACAGGCTTTAACAGATAACGCTAATGATCCGCGAAAAGTACATAATAATATTATTGAGCTGGCTCTTGATTATTTAGCAGTTGGAATTAATCCGGAAATTTCTACAATCGTAATCCAATCTCAGGTGCCAGAAATTGCTGAATTAACAATGTATTATATGAATTTAGTTACTTTAGCTCGTTTACGTCGTAATCCAACCGTCAAGAATGAAATGCAGCAAAAAGGATTTAACGAAAATGTACCGGTTGGTTTTTTAACATATCCTATCAGCCAAGCAGCTGATATCACTGCTTTTGGTGCTAATTTAGTGCCAGTTGGTGCTGATCAGTTGCCAATGATTGAACAAACTGCAGAAATTGTTAGAAAATTTAATTCTTTATATGGAGAAACATTGGTTGAGCCAAAGGCATTAGTTTCTGAAATTGGTCGTTTGCCTGGCCTGGATGGAAAAGCCAAAATGAGTAAATCTTTAAATAATGCTATTTATTTAAGTGATAAAGAAGAAGTGCTTAAAAATAAAGTGATGAGTATGTATACTGATCCTGGTCATGTTCGTAAAGAAGATCCTGGTAAAATTGAAGGCAATATGGTTTTTGTATATTTAGAAGCTTTTGATCAAGATAAAGAAGGATTAAAAGATTTAAAAGAGCGCTATCAAAAAGGTGGTGTCGGTGATGTGGAGGTCAAAGAAAGGTTGTTCAAGATATTAAATGAATTTTTAGCTCCAATTCGCGCTAAACGATCAGAATTTGCTGCTGATAAAGAAGGTGTAATGAAAATGATTATAGAATCAACTGCTCGTGGTCGCGTTAAAGCCCAAGAAACTTTATCGATGGTTAAAAAAGCGATGATGTTAGATTATAATTAATATTTAATTTATAACAATTACGCAATTAAACCAACTGGATATTGTCATGATTGTGCCACTATTTATTTTTGGCTCACTTTTACATTTTGCATATAATTGGTCTAAACATAAAAAAGAGGTGGCAGTTGTTGCTGCTGTTAATGAAAGTTATTGGGAGCATGTCAAGATTGCTTTTTGGCCACTTTTTCTTTTCTATTTGATAGAATTCGCAATTGGGGGTTGGCGGCATGTATCTTTTTTACCAGCTAAAACGATTGCTTTGTATATAGTATTAATTTTGATCGTGTCTTTTGTCTATATTTATAAATATTTTTTGAAACATAATTTTCTTGTTTTGGATATACTTATTTTTTTCTTGGGAATTTTAGGGGCACAAATTATAGGAACAATCTTGTTAAATGAAATTTTGCCCTCCAATACTACTATTTTATTTTCGTTTTTGTTTTTATTTATTATTTTGATAGCATTTGTTGTTTTTACTTTTCGCCCGCCAAAAGATCCAGATCTATTTAAAGATCCAATTACTAAAAAATATGGGCTTAAAGGACATAAATAGATTTAAATTGTTCGGTAAAATTCAAATGTTTTTTACAGAAAATAACAAAATATATTCAAAAAAATAATTTTTATTTCTTTTTTTATTGAAAATGACTTCGTGAATTAGGGGAAGCCACAAAACAAGCACAACCTTGATGTTTAAAATTGTTTTCAACTTGTTGGATTTCTTTTAAAGAAGAAGGAGCGAAATTAAGCCATCTGCCAAATAATTTATGATTTGGGACATAATATTCTTCGGCAAGAATATGCAAATTCGCAAATAATTTTTTTGTGCGATTAAGATCATACCATCGTTCAAAACCAGCAATAATTTTATGTTTCCCAACAAAAGGGAAAGTAATAATAATTTTTCCATTTGGCTTTAGAATGCGTTTAATCTCTGACATTGCACGAAAATCGGCATTTTTGTAAATGGGAGCTCCATAACTACCAAATCCCATATGCTCAATTGTAGAAATTAGCACAACATAATCAAAGGAATCTTTGGGCAGTTTATTTTCCAAAAAATCTCCTTTGATATTAGTAAGGTTAGCATGATGCTCAGGATATTTGCGAAAATCATAAACTGTGACTTTAAAGCCTTGTTCTGCTAAGAAAAGAGGCAAAAGGGATTCACAGCCGCCAATATCAAGCACCTTAGCGCCTTTGGACACAATGTGACGACGAGCAAAATTATATTCACGATCTCTGTTAGATTCATAATCAAATAAACGTATAATACGCCTTAGCTGTTCTCTAAACCTTACAATTATTTTTTTATTGATAAAATTTATTTTAATTTTTTGAAGGATTTAATGTCGTAGTTTTGAGGCAATTTCTTTAACAAATTCGGAATGGTGGACCATGCCGGATTCGAACCGGCGACCTCATCAATGCGAGTGATGCGCTCTACCAGCTGAGCTAATGGCCCATTTTGCTTAAATACTTTTATTATTTTTTTATGAAATCGATTGATTAGAAGATATCAAAAAACAGAATAATTTTCAATTTTTAAAATTATTTAAAAATAAAATGTGCCCCCGCGTTTGCGGGGGCACCAAGTTGTTACCCCGGCCGGCGTTTCCGGCCGGGACCCACCCTACAGCATTCTTCTCCCTCCTTTTCCAACTGTCTTACTATATTAATGATAGCATAATAAACTTTTTTTGTCAAGTATTTTTAATAATTTTGTATAAAAAAATCCCCCGCATTTTTAATGGATAATGAATATGCGGGGGATAGAGAGAGGAGGAGGCGGCCAAGCCAAGAAGGAGGGAGGGTGGAACATTCACTGGTCCAGCAATTCCCAAACAACAGGAACGCCTCCTCAAAGATACTTCATCGATTATAGTTTATTTTTTATATTTGTCAATATTTTTGATGTTAATAATATGTTTTATATAAAATCTGCTGAATCTTTATCAAAAAATTCTGAGGGCAAATCACAAGTAGCGTAAATTGTTTGTAGATAACTTAAGGATTCATTAAAATTTAAATTCATATTAGAGATATCTTCTTCTGCAATTAAAAGAACTCCTTTTAAATTGGGGCGCTTCTTGGCAAGTTGTTGGCATAAGTTTGCAATTTTTGGGTCCACTGCTTCATTTTCAAACTCTTCATTGAGATAGTGTTCTTTAAAGATCATATTTCTATTATAAAATATTTTATTTTTTTAGTAATAGAATCTTGGCAAAAGACAAATAATCTGTTATTATTTTTTTGTTTAATGTTAATGCCGGGATGGCGGAATTGGTAGACGCGCACGACTCAAACTCGTGTGAGTTTTACTCATGAGGGTTCGAGTCCCTCTCCCGGCATAATGTAATAATTTGAAAAAATAAACGTTATTGCCACGTTCAAATTCTAGATTTATTTCGTGGCATTTTTTTGTTTTGTATATTTTGAGCTTGGGATCAAAAGAGGGCAACGATTGACATAAAATAGGTTTTATGTTATTATCAATAAGTTTCGCACTAAAAAATGCAGCACAAGGAGACTAGAAAATGAAGAACCTAATGAAGTCTTTGGGGGTTGGCGTGGTGGCTGGAATTTTTTCTGGGGTGCTCATGATGGGGATTGTCCAGCCGGTGGCCGTCCCATATGTGGGCGTGTTTTTTGGATTAATATGGGGCTGGTTAGCCTACAAATGGCTGACCATTCCTCGTTGACTCTTCGGGTCGCAAGCAAATCGCTTGCGGCCTTTTTTTATTGCGGAAACAGCTGTTTTTTGTTAATTTAAAGATAGATTTAAGCGCGCGTGGCTCAATGGTAGAGCGCTACATTCACATTGTAGAGGTTACAAGTTCAAGTCTTGTCGCGCGCAATTCTTTTATTTCTGTTATTATATAAATAAAATGAAACAAAAACTTTGGTTAGTGGGTAAATTAATTTTAATTGCAGCTGGTATTTTTCTAGCCGTTTATGTATTTTTGAATGCTCCGGCTTTATGGAAAAAATTAAGCTATTGGTATATTACACAATTTAAAAATGAAGCTTGGCCAGAAAGTTACCAGGTTATGCCAGTTGACTTAAAAAATAATTTAGGTTATATCTTGGGACCAACGCGTAAAGCAAGTGATATTAATCAAGATGAATTAAGAAACGAATTAGCGCTTTCTAACAATAATTTGTATATTCCCAAATTGGGTATTCGTGCTCCAATTAATTGGGAAATTAGCGAAGCAGACGCAATTGCTAAATTACAAACAGGCGTGGTGCATTTAGAAACTACTGGAATACCAGGCACAGATGGCAATATTTTTATTACTGGTCATTCGTCTTATTATTGGTGGGATCCGGGTGAATACAAAACTATCTTTGCACTTTTACCTAATATAGCCAATAATGATGTGATTTACATTACTTATAATGATCAACTTTATACGTATAATGTAGTGGAAACTTTAACGGTTAATCCTGCTGATACTTACGTGATGGATAAACTTGATTATCCAGCTGTTTCTTTAATGACTTGTGTGCC
>JAQVDI010000017.1:10349-12083 GCA_028698375.1 Patescibacteria group bacterium
AAAAACTGTATCATTTGGAAATACTTTTAAAGATAAATCACTAATTTTTAGTTCATTTTGCTCAAAATTTTTTGCGGCAATATGATTAGTAGCAATGTTTTTTATTTGATTCAATTTTGCTGATAACTCTCCGTCCTGAGTTAAAAAATAGAGCCATTCTTGATCACTAACAATGCTTTTTACTTTTTCCTGAATTAAAATCGGAGTAGTTTTAGTGAGTTGGTAAAGATTACCGTTAGCATTTAAAACATAAATACCAGTATTGGTAAAAGCGTATTTTTTAGTACTGGTATTAGAAGGTTTATTAATTTTTTCTTGTTTTTGATTGGTTAAATTTATACTTAAAAAATAGTTATTATATTCTAAATAAATTTTTTTATCTCCTAATTCTATTTTGCTAAATGAAAGATCCTTGATATCTAAAATTTGAAATTTTTCACAGGGTAAATCGCAATAAGTTAATTTACCATTTTGAATAAAACTAATTTTTTGTTTGTGGCTAGCTAAATATTTTTCAAAAACAATTTCATTTTGCAATTTTGGTTTTTGATAAAAAAGGTATGGGTCAACTTCAACAACGCTTGACGGCGGGACATCTAAAACTGCTTCCCATGGCATAAATTCGTCTTTAAGCAATTTTAAATTATAAATACCAGGTTTAACTTGACGTTGAATTTGTTTAGTTTTTCCTTGTAATTTGTCGTTAATATAGATGTTTGCTTCTAAAGGTTGAGAACGAAGATACAAAACACTGGATAAGTATAATTCTTTGTTTTTCGTGTCAAAACGCCAACCAAAAGCATAAAAAACAATAGCCACTGCCACGGCTGCTAAAGTGGGAATAATAACCCCCATAACAATTAAGCGTTGATTTTGACGCTTTATTTTACGCTTTTCATGTTCCATAGATTTAATAATTTTACCTAAAATTAATCTTTTTTGCAATTAGTATTTGACAAAAAAATATTTTGTGATAAAATTTCAAATGGAGGCTTTGAGACAGTTTGGTGGTTGTAGACTGTCCCTCTGTCTCCTCCTCTGGAGAAACGCTCTCGGAAAAAGCGTCTTCGGGCGTTTCTCCCAGGCGCTGATGCCCCCTGTTGCCTACGAAAAAGGGCTAGCCCGTCTGGGACGAAAGCAGGTTGTCTATTGGTAAGCCTCCTATTGTTGGAAGCGCCAATAAGATCATCAGCGCCACGTATTCTCAACCGCCGGGACAGCCAACCGGCGGTTTTTTCTTTGATTTTTATTTTTTTTAGTTTATTATTAATATCATGAAACTTGAAGTTTGGGGCGGTAAGCCTCTTAGGGGTGAAATTACAGTTTCTGGTGCTAAAAATGCAGCTTTAAAGATGATTGCTGCTGCTTGTTTAAGCGAGAGCGATGTTGAGCTTAAGAATGTGCCAGAAATTTTAGATGTAAAATCAATGTTTTCTATTTTTGAATCAATCGGTGGCCAGATAAAAAGAGCAAAAAAAGGTCATTATATATTGAATGCAGCAACAATTAAGAACGGTGATTTAAACTTAAAAATTGTTTCTCATTTGCGTGGTTCTATTATTTTTTTAGGACCGCTTTTGGCCCGATTTAAAAAAGTCCGTTTGCCTTTTCCGGGTGGTTGTCAAATTGGTGCTCGTAGCATTGATACACATTTAAAATTATTTAGTGATTTAGGTGCTAAAATTGTTGAAAATGATGGTTGTTTTGAAATCAGTATAGATAAAATTAAAAATA
>JAQVDI010000068.1 GCA_028698375.1 Patescibacteria group bacterium
TTACTTCTTCTTCTACCAGATCAATTAACTCAGGATCATCAACTTGATCCACTTTGTTCAAAAAAACCACCATATTCTCAACACCAACTTGTCCAGCTAAAAGAATATGTTCACGAGTTTGAGGCATAGGACCATCAGCAGCAGAAACCACCAAAATAGCGATATCCATCTGTGCGGCACCGGTAATCATATTTTTAACATAATCAGCATGACCAGGACAATCAATATGCGCATAATGGCGGGCTTTAGTTTCATACTCAACGTGTGACACGGCAATTGTAATCCCACGTTCTTTTTCTTCAGGAGCGTTGTCAATCTGATCAACAGATTTTTTGTCAGCACTCAATCCTTCTGCACCCGCAGTCGCCAAAATAGCTGCGGTCAGAGTAGTTTTACCATGATCAACATGACCAATGGTACCCACATTAACATGTGGTTTGGTTCTCTCAAATTTGTCTGCCATAATTTTTTGTTTAGTTTTTAAAAAATTTTGAATTTAACAAAATGAAACAAGGAAAACACTTAAGATAACCAGATTATAACTAAATGCTTGATTTTTCGCAAGCATCCCTATTTTAAGGGAAAAAAATTTGACTGTCAAGAGATAAAAAAGAAAAATTAACCTAATTAGAAATTAGAATAATTTTTACTCTTTCTTCTCCTGTAATTTAATTTTTAGCTTTTTGAGATCAGCTAAACTTTTTACTGTTATCTTAAGTGCTTTTTGGGCAAACCCCGGTTTTCTAAAAGTTAAACTATATTTGCCTTTTGATAAATTCAAAATAAATTTTCCTTCTTTATTAGAAACCGTAGTATTTATCAAACGACCTTTTTCATCAATAGCCCGCACTAATACCAAATCTAACGGCTTGCCAGACCCGTCAACCACTTGCCCTGGCCCTTTCACAAAAATAGATAAAAGAAATAGTTGCCAAATCCAAAGCAAAAGATAATAACCAGCAACAAAATAATTAAGAACCAAATTGGAATCTCTGACGAGAGAATAAATTACCAAAATCGTACCCAAAAGCAATAAAGGCACAGACAAAATTCTCAAAAATCCCCAGATTTTAATTAGAACTTTTTTAGCAGTAGAAATACCTTTTAGCGAATCACTTTTTTGCATCGGAATTGACATATTCTCAACGGCTGGTTTTTGCTGCTTGCCGATTTCAATCACTTGTTCGGAAAAATAAATATTATTATAATATCCATCCGTAAGATTAAGCTTGGCTTTTTGATCACGCACATGCGAAACAAATTTCACATTTTTATAGCCTTCTTTTTTAGTCTCAATATAAAATCGTCCTTTGGGCAGCTTAATAATAAACTCACCTTGCTGGTTAGTCGCGGTTTGATAAATTAAACGATCACTACCCAAATCAAAAACCCTAATCAGCACACCAGCAATCGGCATTTTATTTAAAACATCATAGACATAACCTTTTTTGCGACCGACCGTGGCATAAACTGGGAAGCGAAAACCCGTCCTAGTAGAAGCTGCCCCAGTAGCTAATAAAACCGAAGCTAAATTCGGCCATAAAGTGGAAATTGCTCCCACTAAAATTGGCGCAGAGGCCAAAATTGCTACAGCCGCGCTAACAAGTGGGTTGGTAGTTAAAGCGTCAAGGAATCGACCAATTGTTCGCTTTAATGCGTTCCAAATATCTTTAACAATATCTATAACATTTTTATCCTCGTCTGTACCCTCAGTACCTTTACCATCATCACCACCTCCAAGACAAGACTTAGGATCATTAGCATATTTTTCATTCACTTCAACTGAAAAAATAAGTTCAGGCGAAGGCCCATCTACATGTTTATCCGGATCAGCCCAATCCGCCCACTCAAAAGAAAGCTTAACAGCATTTTGATAAAAATCAGTACCAGAATTAGCAATAATATTTCTTTCACTGACTTCAAGCGCAGCATTAGATATAATTTTAGTTAAACGAACACCGTTTTCCGAAACAATTCTATCACCAAATTGATCATACAAATAAGCCTCAACAGAATACGGCTCATTAGGAGCAATCTTCAAAATTTTAGTAGCGCCCAAATCTTTAGGACCAACATATTTAACAGTCGTGGCTTTACGAGTAGCAGAAGAAATTTTTAATGTATATGAACTAGTCTTTTCAACCCCATTCCAAATACCTTTAACCGTCATTGCATTTTGATAAGTACCTTCGCGATCTGAAGCAATAAACTGACCATTAGGCATTAAAGAGCCAGCTTGTGGATCATTAAGCGAAAAAACAAACTGAGTATCTTCCATCACTTGCCCGTATTGATCAACCATTATGGCAACAAATTTATGAGATTCTCCAGGACGAAAAGTTGTTCTAGCGCCCGTGCTAATAGCAACTGGCGTTCTTTCTTCAGTAACTGCCGCCTTAACATAAGACGCAAACCAATCAAAAAAAGATGTTTTTTGTGTTGATTCAAATGAAGAAAAAATATTAATAGACGCATAACCGCTTTTAGCCACATTTTTATAAACTGCGGTGCCTTTAATTTTATCTGGATAACAACCATAATTATCAGATGTTTCTACCGGCAAAATCCAAGAAGCATTAGAAGAATTAATACTGCCAATTCGCGAATCTAACAATGCTGATTGATAATCTAAATCGCCAGCGGCAAAAGGCGTAAAATATTGATCCCAACCCCAAATTCTAAAATTAGCTGTTCCAGAATCTATATTTTTATAATAATTCCGAGAATTTGGCGCCAAATAAACATAATTTAATCGTCTCGCTTCAGTAA
>JAQVDI010000069.1 GCA_028698375.1 Patescibacteria group bacterium
AAATCAGATTCTCCAGCTCGTTCTATATCTGCCATGTGTCCTTCGGCGACAATTCCCATTTCTTCTGCTAAACTTTCTGCACGGCTAACAATTTTTTTAGTGGTTTCTTCATCTGGGAATATAAGATAATTAGTTACTTCAAAAACAAATTTTTTCGCTAAATCTTCACCTAAAAGATTGTAGTTGAAATTATCTAAAACATATTGGGCGAGTTGCCAGTCCTGAAGTATTGGGTCTGGTTCGTGTCCGCTAATTTTTTGATAAGCCATTTTGGTTGAAATGTTCATAATAATAAGTTATTAAGTATAATTTATTTTATCATTATTTTTAATAAAAAAATATAAATAAAAAAACGGAAGGAGAGGGATTCGAACCCTCGAGGTCATTGCTGACCTACACGCTTTCCAAGCGTGCGCACTAGACCAGCTATGCGATCCTTCCGTATTCTGCGGGACTAGGATTCGAACCTAGATACCGACATTCAGAGTGTCGTGTCCTGCCATTAGACGATCCCGCATTAACAGGTAGATTATAGATTATTTTTTTGTTTCTCTCAAGTTTTTATTGTGTTTTGTGTTAATTTTAATTATTTTTTGTTTCGATTATAATAAGAGCAGTTTTTTAAATAAAATTAATATGCGGATTTGGGATCTTGAACCAAAATTTTTATGTAATCAGCATTTGTTAGGAGAGCATCGTGAATTACATGCTATTTGGTCTATTTTAACTAAAAATAAAAAAGGTTACAGTAAGCATCCGGAAACTTTAAGATGGCGAGGCAAACTAAAAGCCCTTTTTAATCGTCATAAAGCAGAAGTTAAAGAAATGAAAAATCGTGGTTTTAAACATTTTTCTGATTTAAATTTCAAATTGGCAAGCGGTTCGTCTATTCAAAAAAATTTTTTAAATTCTGCAGAAGAACAAAAGAAAATTTTAAAAAATAAGTTTTGTCGCTGTTTATTGCAATAAATTTTATAATGAAACCCTGCTGAGTTGAGCAGGGTTAGCGTGGTTATTGTTTTGGGCGCTGTTTGTCCTTTTTAAACAGCTGCAAATAACCACTTCTTTGATCTAGCAAACGGATTGGGAGTTGGGTGCGGTGACAGTGTGGTTTTTGGCGGGGTTTTTTGACCGCCATTTTCTCACCTCTTTCTTATGCAAATATCTGCCTAATTAATATTTTAACATAATTTTTCATTATGTTATCCACAGCTATTTGTTTTAAACTAATTTTAAGTTTAAAATTATATTATGTCTTATGAAGAAGTGATAAAAAAATTGCGGACAATGCGTAATAAAAAAAATATTGCTGGGATGGCGCGTTTTGGAATTAATACAGAGAATGCCTTAGGCATCAGAATGCCAAAACTTAGAAGATTGGCACGCGAAATTAAAAATTCTTCAGTTAGTGGACAAAAATTATCGATTAAACTTTGGCAAAGTAAAATTCACGAAGCACGTATTTTATCATCAATTATTGGCGAAGCGGATAAGGTCAGCATGAAGCAAATGAATAATTGGGTTAAAGATTTTAATTCATGGGATCTTTGTGACCAAGTTTGTATGAATTTATTTTGTAAAACAAAATATGCTTTTGGAAGAATAAAAATTTGGGCAAAAAGCAAAAAAGAATATACACGCCGCGCCGCTTTTGCTTTATTAGCTGCTTTAGCTGTTCATAATAAAAAAGCGACAGACAAAGAATTTATAAGTTTTTTTCCTTTAATTAAAAAATATGCTGCTGATGAGCGTAATTTTGTATGTAAAGCAGTTAATTGGTCTCTGCGACAAATTGGCAAACGTAACCAAAAATTATGCCACAAGGCGCTTGAATTTGCCTTTGAAATTGAAAAAATTGACTCTAAAAGTGCTAAATGGATTGCCCGAAATGCTATTAGCGAATTAAAAAATAAGTCTTTTAATTAAAATATTTTTTTGTTATAATTTTTTTGGCTAAAGCACATTGATATAAAGGAGGAGTTGATGATATCAGCAATTATGCGTGCTAAAATCATCAAAAGTAGAAGATATCATGACAACATTACTGATGTGCATATATCTGGTTCGGGAGCAGTGGTAACTAATTGTTGTAATGCTTCGGTCCGCAAAAATATAAAGAAAAATTATTTATATTGTTCTTCATGTGGCAAAAAAGTTATTGGCTTTAAGAAAATTTATTTACCGGCTTAAATGCCGGTTTTTTTATAAAAACATTGACTTTTGGTTCCTTTTATTGTTATTTTTAGTTAGCTTTTGAACCTTAACAAGGAGGTTGCTATGTATACTGATCCAATCACTCACATTTCTTTTGAAATTGAATTAGACGAAAAGCAGAAAACCATGCTTTCTGTTTTTGATGATATCCTGGTAGATATGGTAGATTATGGCGTGATTTCTAAAGATGATTTGCTTTTTTTATATTCTGTGTATAGAACGAAGGAAGCGAAAGCAGCTAAACATAAAGAAATAGCTTTGAAATTATATGAAGTTAGCTCTAGAAGTCGTTTCAAAGAATCTTTTTTTAATCCTTGGAGTTCTAGTTTTGAGCGCTTTTCTGAAATAAAAGATTTCATCAATGATAATGATTTTTGGGATCATTGCCACTGTTCTCTTAGGATTAAGCGTGGATTGTTAACTGCAATTTTGCGTAGATACAGATCACTAAAAAATTCTATACATGATCCGTCCTAAGTGGCGGATTTTTA
>JAQVDI010000070.1 GCA_028698375.1 Patescibacteria group bacterium
CCGAATAAAACGATTATTGCGATAAAGCCGAGGTGGCGAAATTGGTAGACGCGCTAGCCTTAGGAGCTAGTGCCCCACAAGGGCTTGTGGGTTCGAGTCCCACCCTCGGTACCAGCACGGAAATGTCAAATCAAAATATTTGATGCCCAAGTAGTTCATCGGTAGAACGCCATCTTGGTAAGATGGAAGTAACGGGTTCAATTCCCGTCTTGGGCTCCACGTAATAAATTTGCTTTACAAATTTAAACATGGTTGCAGCATTTAAATTTTAATTTGTTACGTCATAATTTATTACGCCGCTATTTTTTATTTTAAGAAATTGAACCCAATTCCTCACAAACAAATTATAAAAATATCGATTATTACGCACTAAAAAATGGGCACGGATGGATTCGAACCATCGACCAACGCCTTATAAGAGCGCCGCTCTGCCACTGAGCTACGTGCCCCTCACACAGTAAGCTTTTAAGCTAAACTGTTTTTAATTCTTTTTTTCAACTGATTGTGAGCTTGCGCAAATCTTTTTAAATTCTTTTCTCTATATTTAGCATCAGATTTGTCCTTATAAATTTCGGAGTAAATTAATCCCCAAGGAATTTTATTTTTTGTAAATTTACTTTCAGCATTATTATGTTGCTTAAATCTAGATTTTAAATTATTAGTATAACCGATATAAATACTATTATCTTTTTTACTTTTTAATAAATAAACATAATACATAAAAGCTTTTGTGTGAGGGACTACGTGCCCCTTAATTAATTTTAGCTTTTTTCGCTTAAAAATCAATAACAAAAACTATTTTTTATACTTTAGACAAACTGGGCAAAAACCTTTTAGAATAAATTCATTTTTATCAATTTTATAACCTTGAGCCTCCATTCTTCTTTTTATGTCTATAATTTCTACTAATGGAATATCAAAAACTCGGCGGCAACTTTCGCAATAAAAATCAATGTGATCACTAAAATTAGTTTCATAACGTTTTTCTTTAGCACTTAAGTTCAAGACTCTAACTAAATTTTGTTTTTCCAATTCATCAAGTGTGCGATAAACCGTGGACAAGCTAATACGTGGTAATTTTTTCTTTATCTCTAAATAAACTTTATTAGCATTAGGATGTTCACGAGTTTCCTGCAAAAATTCCAAAATTTCTGCTCTTTGAGTAGTTATTTTTGCCCAAACTTTTTGATCATTTTTCATAAAAATAAATTATTGTTTGACCCCATAAAGAACATTCGTTAATGTGATTTCTTGATCCCAATTCGCTTTGCTCAAAGAATAAAATTTAATTAACAGATTAAAATTCAGACTTATCCACTGCTGTTTTTATTTCAACTTGCTTTTTGCTAATCGTTCCTAAATAGATATTACTCGCAAAAAGCCATTTTAGCAAGGTACAAACTGTGGATAACAAAAAGCGGACCCATCGGCCCGCTTATTTTAGAGAGTCCCATTTTATTTTTTAACAACTTTTTTATTCAGCCATTTTTGAAGAACTTTAGGAACTTCGACACTACCATCTTCCTTTTGATAGTTTTCCATAATCGCCACCATGGCGCGAGAAACAGCAATGGCAGTACCATTAATCATATGTACAAATTCGGTTTTGCCTTCGCTATTTTTATATTTCGTGGAAACACGGCGCGCCTGAAAATCTGTCGCATTAGTTGTGGAAGTAATCTCTCCCCATTTTTCTTGTGCCGGAAGCCATGCTTCCAAATCAAATTTACGATAAGCAGGACCAGCTAATTCTACCGTGCAACAATCAACCACCCGAAAAGGAATACCCAAACCTTTAAAAATATTTTTCTCAATTTCTAACACTTTTTGATGCATCTTGTCGCTTTCCTCAGGCTTGCTATAAATAAACATTTCCACTTTAGAAAATTGATGCACTCGATAAATTCCTTTTGATTGCTTTCCGTATGTCCCAGCTTCACGTCGAAAACAATGAGAAAAACCAGCTATTTTTTTAGGCAATTCTTTTTCATCTAGAACTTCGTCACTATGCAAACCAACCAAATTAATTTCTGCTGTCGCGATTAAGCCTAAATCCATGCCATCAATATAATAAATTTGCGCCTCTGGCCCGCGAGGAGCGAAACCAGCACCTTCAATAATTTTACCACTTGCTAAATCTGGTGTTATATAAGGCGTAAAACCTTCCTTCACTAATAAATCCAACGCATAATTAATAAGTGCAAATTCCAAAAGCGCACCATCTCCTTTCAAATAATAAAACTTCTGACCAGCCACTTTGGCGCCGCGCTCAAAATCAATTAAATCCAAATCGCTCATCAATTGGTCAAAACCCTTAGGTTCAAAAGGAAATTCTGGCTTTTTACCGATTTCTTCTATCACTTTATTATCTTCTTCGCCCTTACCAATTGGCGCCTCTGGATGAGTAATATTAGGAACTTTCAAAAGCTCATCCTTTAATTTAGGGGCAACTTCTTCCAGTGCTTTTTCCAAACAATCAGTCTCTTCCTTCAGCACTTTTGCTTCCTTAATTAGTTCGTCGCGATTATTAGCTTTGGAAATTGCTTCGGAAATTTCTTTTTGTCGACGACGATTATCATCAATTTTTATAATTAGCTCTTTGCGCTGGTTAGCTAATGTAGAAATTTTGTCAAAATTAACTTTAATGCCGCGATTTTTAGCATTCTCTTTCATCTCTTTTGGATTTTCTAAAATATAATT
>JAQVDI010000071.1 GCA_028698375.1 Patescibacteria group bacterium
CAACGCGTATTATTGGGTGATAAAAACGGAGAGTCGGTTTCTAACATCACACGACTTAAATCAATTTTTTTGAATGTATTCTGAATAGCCAAATTATAAAAAGTAAGATTAGTAAATGAGATATAAAAACCAGCATCAATTATTTTTTTAGCAATCTTTAAATCACCAGAATAACAGTGAATTACTGCTTTTAATTTATCCGAAAATTTATTGGCCACACCGAGAAAATCTTCAAATGCATCACTTGAATTTTTGCTAGTCCGCAAATGGACAATTGCTGGTTTATTATATTTAATTGCTAATTCAAAATTTTTCTGCAAAACTTCTAACTGCAATTCACGATTAACTGGATTTTCTCGATGAGGGGATTCATAATAGTCAAGCCCAATTTCACCAATCGCTACCACGTATTTACTCCCTAACATTTCTTCAAATTCTTTTAAATAAAAAACGCTTGTAGGTTTACCACCACTCTTTGTATAAAAACCTTGAGGAGAGCCATCTTCTACGAACAAACCACCAGCGCCAATCACATAAAGTGGATGGATGCCAACTGCCGCAAAAACATTTTTGAATTGAGTACTGATCTCTAGAGCCTTTCTGGCACTTATTAATTCGCTAGAGGGGACAACGATTTTAGAAATCCCCGCCGCTTTTGCGCGCGTTAAAACTGACTTTAAATTTTTATCAAAATCTATAAAATTAAGATGAGCGTGGGTATCCACTAATTCAATCATAGATTGAATTTAATTTTTGAATGATTAATTTTAGAAATTAAAATTTTTAATTTGTTATTTATTTATATCTTGTTTCTTAGTTATTGTATCTTCTAGTAAGATTTTCGGAAACACAATCTCTGGTTCCAAATTTTTAATAGCAGTTTCAATTTTCTCAGCTTCAAGTGGTAAAAATGGTTTGAGATAATAACTAATTATTAACAATGTTTCTAAAGTGCTAATCAAAATCTTTTCGAATTTTATTTGCGAATTATTTTCAATTGCAAATTCTTTACCCTGGTGAGCTTCTTTAATCAAGGCCCAAGGCTTTTCTTTATCAATTAGCTGATTTTTTTCACGCGCCAATAAATTAATTTTTTCCAATGCTTCTTTAAATTTAAAATTACGAAACAAATTTTCTAAATCTTCATCTTTTTTAAATTCTATTTTTTGTTTTAAGGCGCCATATTTTTGAACGAGAGTTAAACTGCGAGATAATAAATTACCAATATTGTCAGCTAAATCAGCATTATAACGCTCTACTAAATTTTCAAGTGAAACATCACCATCTTCACCAAAAGAAAAATCACGAAATAGATAATAACGTAAAGCTGCTAAACCGAACTCTTTTTTTAAATCAACAGGATTAACAGCGTTATTTAAACTTTTAGAAATTTTTTCGCCATTAATAGTAAAAAAACCATGAACAAACAAACGCTTAGGTAGAGGCAAACCAAGCGCCAATAATAATGCAGGCCAAATCACTGCGTGAAACCTTAAAATATCTTTACCAATTAATTGAATATCTGCTGGCCAAAAATCATTTAATGCTTCAAGAATATCTTCCCAGTGTTTATTGCTAAAATTAAAACCACGACTAGAAAGAGGCCCACTCAAATAATTAAAAAGGGCATCAATCCAAACATAAATTACTTGATTATTATCCCAAGGTAAATCAATACCCCACTCAACACGATCCCGCGGTCGCGAAATTGCTACATCGTGTAGCTTTTCGTTTTTTAGAAAAGAAGTTAACTCTGCTTCTCTTTTTTGAGGCAAAACAACAAAATCTTTGCCCAAATGACTGAAAATTTTATCTTGGAATTGAGCTAATTTAAAAAACCATACTTTTTCTTTCAGCTTAATAGGAAAAGTTTTATGAATCGGACAACAACCGCTAACTAAATCTTTTTCTGACTTAAACTCTTCACAACCCTCACAATATAAACCTTCATACTCACCCTCGTACAAAAAACCATTGTCTTTAAGACGAGTCAAAATTAATTTAACAAATTCTTCATGATATTTATCTGTGGTGCGAACAAAAAAATCATAGTTGACATCAAGTGCTTTCCAAGTTTTTTGATAGTTTTGTGCCACTTCATCACAAAATTTTTTTACTTCTACTTCTTGCTTTTGCGCACTTTGACAAACCTTAGTGCCATGTTCATCAGTACCAGTCAAGAAAAAAGTTGATGCTCCATTACGATAAAAACGCGATAAAATATCCGCAGCAACCGTAGTATAAGTATGACCAATATGCGGCTTATCATTTACATAATAAATTGGTGTGGTGATAAAAAACTTTTTCATAAAATTTATTTACTTTTTTTGTCATTCTGAACAAAGTGAAGAATCTCAGTCAACTTTTTATCATTCTAAATTTATTTCAGGACCTTTTCAATCTTATACCTTTTACCCTTTAAACTCAAGGGTGATTTGTCATTCTGGGCGAAGTTAAGAATCCCAGTTTCTTTGAAAACTAAAAATTGAAAATTGAAAATTCATAAAAATAAATAAAAATTTTGCTTTTTAGTCTCAAATGTTATATCTTATTTTTATGCGCATTTTATTTATTGGTGATATTGTTGGTCGCATTGGTAGAAAAACAATCGCCAAAATCGTTCCAGAATTAATTCAAAAAGAAAAAATAGATTTAACCATTGCTAATGGCGAAAATTTAGCTCACGGCAAAGGCTT
>JAQVDI010000072.1 GCA_028698375.1 Patescibacteria group bacterium
TTTGAGCTAAAATTAAATTACGAAGATCCAAATTTTCAACCTTTGTATATTTTAAATTTTTAATATTTCTAAAAGGTTTTATTTTATCAATTTCCGCGGTCGCTAAAATTAATAAAGATTTAGCTTTAGGAACAAAAACAAATAATTTTAAATAAGCTTCTTTGGTTTTAGATTTTTTTAAATCCAAACTATCCACTACTATCGCTTTTTTACTATCAATTTTTTCTGCCAAAAGGCCTAAAATTGCTCTTTTCTTCATTTTTTTGGAAATATTTTTCGTTTTATTCTCAAATTTAGAAGGCCCAAAAATAACACCACCACCTCTCCATAAAGGCGATTTAATTGAACCAGCTCTGGCACGACCAGTCCCTTTTTGACGAAAAGGTTTTCTACCCCCGCCTCTTACCTCCGATCTCGTTTTAGTATGACTAGAAACTAATGATTTTGATTCTTGAGCCACTAAGACTTGATGCACTAACGCCGGTGAAACTTTAATTTGCAAAAACTCTGGCACAGAAATTGTTTTAATTTTCTTACCAGTTTCCAATGAAAAAACAGGAATTTCTTGACCTGTCACTTTTTTTGTTTTTATTTTCGCTATTTCTTTTTTCATATTCTTGATCATTAACACTTAATCTCAAACTTAATATTTATCCTTTAATAGCAATAAAATTACCATTGGCTCCAGGAACCGCTCCTTTTAAATAAACCAAATTATTTTCAATATCTACTTTAACTACTTTTAAGTTTTTAATTGTCACTTGAACACCACCCATGCGACCAGGCATTTTTTTGCCTTTTAAGACACGAGCAGGAAAAGAACACATCCCAATAGAACCAAGACGACGGTGGTGATGAGAACCATGAGTTTCTGGACCTCGGCTAAAACCATGCCGCTTAATTACGCCTTGGAAACCACGCCCTTTAGTAACACCTCTTACTTCAACTTTATCATCAACACTTAAAGAATCAACGGTTACTTTATCGCCAATTTTTAGATCAACGTCTTCCACTAATTTAATTCTAAATTCTTTAATTTTATCTTGTAAAGTTTTAGCTTTTTTGATTTGACCCAAAATTGGTTTCTTAATTTTATTTTCTTTTTTAGGCATTCCATAAGTCAAAGCAACACAAACTTTTTCTTTTTCTTTTTCTATTTTCAAAACTGTATTAGGAAAAACTCTAATCACTGAAGTAGGCACTGCTTGGGTGCCAGAAAATAATTGAGTCATACCAATTTTTTCACCAATTAATACTTTTAACATAATAATTAATTAAAATTTCCGCCAGAAGCAGGCGGAAATTGAAGAGCCAAACTATAATTTTGACTACTCAATTTGCACCTTCTTCTTTCCAAATATTATTCATCTATCAATTAATTTTAAACCTAGAATAACTCGTAGGGCTCCTCACTTTGCGGGAAATCCACTATAGACTTATTACATCTTAATTTCAATATCAACACCAGAAGGAATTTCTAAATCCATCAAAGAATCAAGGGTCTTAGCTGTCGGATCTTTAATCTCAATTAAACGTTTATGCACTTTCATATCAAACTGTTCTCGAGAATCTTTCTTTACAAAACTTGATCGCAAAACTGTATATAATTTATGCTCGCAAGGCAAGGGGATAGGGCCAGAAACAATGCTACCCGTATTCTGAGCTGTAGTCACAATAATTCCCACAGTTTTATCTAAGACTCGAGCATCATAAGCTCTTAATTTAATTCTAATTTTTTGCGATTTTTTTGCCATGCTCGTTTTTATTTATTCATCTAAATCCCCCGCCTTTGAGAGACGGGGGATTTTTTTCTATTAACTTATTTGATAATTTTAGTTACCACACCGGCACCAACAGTTCTTCCACCTTCACGCAAAGCAAAACGCATTTTTTCTTCCATAGCAACTGCTTTTTCTAATTTAACAGTACCTGCCACTGTGTCACCAGGCATAACCATTTCTATATCTTTCGGCAAGTCAATTTGACCAGTAATATCAGCTGTTCGAACAAAGAATTGTGGCTTGTAACCAGTCATAAATGGAGTATGGCGACCACCTTCTTCTTTTGTTAAAACATAAACTTCTGCTTCAAATTCACTATGAGGGGTAATTGAACCTGGCTTAGCAATTACTTGACCTCTTTCAATATCATCTTTCTCAATGCCGCGGAGCAATAAACCAACATTATCACCAGCAACAGCTTCATCCATGCTTTTTCTAAACATTTCTACACCTGTAATAACCGCTTTTTTGGTTGGTCTCAAACCAACTAATTCCATTTCGTCGTTAACTTTAACTTGACCTCTTTCAATTCTGCCAGTAGCCACAGTGCCACGACCAGAAATTGAAAATATATCTTCAATTGGCATTAAAAACGGTTTATCAGTTTCCCTTTTAGGTTCGGGGAATGCATCTAATTTTTCCAATAATTCAACAACTGGCTTACCATCATCACCTTTACCACCTGCTTCCACAGCCTTCAAGGCGCTTCCTCTAACAAATGGAATTTTTTCCGGATCAAATTTATATTTTTTCAATAAATCTTTTACTTCTTCTTCTACCAGATCAATTAACTCAGGATCATCAACTTGATCCACTTTGTTCAAAAAAACCACCATATTCTCAACACCAACTTGTCCAGCTAAAAGAATATGTTCACGAGTTTGAGGCAT
>JAQVDI010000018.1 GCA_028698375.1 Patescibacteria group bacterium
CCAACTGATCCACGCTTCTATCCATTGGCGGATAAGCATCAACTTCGGTTACACCCGCTAGACCATAACCAATTGTATAAATAGGAATTTTTTCATTACGATAAAAATCTAAAACTTGTTTATTGGTTGCATCGATATTACCATTTTGCACCCCATCACTTAAAAGAATAGTAATTTTTTGACTTTTAAGATAACGATCTGACTCATTAGCTTTAGACTGGGCTAGCATTCCATCAAAATCATAATTTTTTCCATCACCACTGTATTTGCCGCCACCACCAGCCAAAAGTAAACCATCACCCATATTGGTATAATTACGATCATAATTAGCAACCGTTAAACTCTCAACTGATTCTTTAAGCACTGCTGGATCAAGAGAAAAATCATTCCATTTTTTCGTTTCCGTCATTTTGCCAGGATCACAAAAACCAGAAACACCCCATGCCCCGCAGCCAAAAGAAACAAGACCCAATCTAATTTTATTCTCCTCACTTCTCTGATCGTTTGATTGTGCAATTAAATCAATCAAATTATTCAAAGTTTTTTTAACACTTTTAAGTTTTGCTTGCCCGGAAGCGTCTACGTCATTCATACTTCTAGACAAATCTATCACAGTCACAATGTCAATTGGTTGACTTATAATAGACTCGCTACCAATACCAGTAATATTTAATTGCACTGCCAAAGATTGCCCGGGGACGATAGGAGTGGTTGTTGGCTCGGGATTGACTATTTTTGTCACTTTTGATCCTATCACATCATCTACTGCAAAATTTTGCACATTCCTGTTTAAAGGCGAAACCATACCTAAAGAAACAGAGAACAAAAAAGAAAGAACTAAACTTAAAATGATAACTGCTCCTTTTTGCCAAACCCCAATTTTCATTATTTAAATTATAACACAAAAAAAATAATCAAAAAAATAATTATTTATTAAACTTAAATTTTATTTTTGTTTTTTATAGCCAACCCAAGCTGCCAAATCATCTAAAGACTGCTTTCCTGATTTTTTATCGTCTTTATAAACCCAAGAAGGGACACCTTCAATATTTTTTTCAGTGCAAATTTGACTATTCTCTGCGACATAACAATCAATTTTTTCTAAAAATTCTGCGCCTGATCCAAAAGCCTCTATTTGCTCATGGCAATAAGGACACGACTCACCATAAAATAAAATAGCCCCAACTTGAGTTAATTTTTTAGCTAAACCAATTTTATCCACTTCTTCCCAATTAGTCACCTCTTGAGATGGAGAACTTTCCTGATTTGTCTCTGAAGAACTAACTAAAGAAGAATCCTCATTATTAGTCGCACGAACATAAAGAAAACCAATAATCGCAAAAAATAAAATAACAAAAATCAATACTCCCAAACCGACAGTACGTGCCTGCTTGTCACTTTCTTTGGACATAAAAAATAAATTAATTTATAGTGTTTTTAGCCTACCGAAAATCACTAGACAATGCAAGCAACAACTTATTGATTAAATCAATTTATTCTACTTTGCCTCTTCGTGCAAAATATGTCTACGATCAAATTTACAATATTTTTTAAGATTCAATTTTTTTTGTTCCAAAATCACGTTTTTACTTTTTTTTGTCCGATAATTAACCCGTTTACAAACGGAACAAGTCAAACGAATCAAATTTTTGGTTTTTTTAGCATCAGCCATAAGATTAAAATTGACGCAGCAGTGTCATCCTAAGGACGCCAGCAGGCGCGAAGGATTTAAGCCACTACATTTTTTATTAAAGCTACTCTAGCTTAACAAAAAAATTTGTATTTTGCAAACGTTTTACAGTCCAACAACAATTTTTTTACCAGGGGCGGGACTCGAACCCGCACGACGTTTTCAGCGTCAAAGGATTTTAAGTCCTTCGTGTCTACCGATTCCACCACCCTGGCTTAATTTTTTCTTCAAATTTTTAATTCAGAATTTAAAATTCATCATTCTAAATTTTAATTTGGGGAAGGGAGGATTCGAACCTCCGTAGCCACAAGGGCGCCAGTTTTACAGACTGGTGCATTTGACCGCTCTGCCACCTCCCCAAGAAATAACTTAAAACGCTACCAAAATAACAAAAAATAATTCTAAAATCAATGGCAGGAGCGGAGGGGATCGAACCCCCAACATCGGTTTTGGAGACCGATAGTTTACCATTAGCCTACGCTCCCAAAATTTTTTTAATACCTAAAAATCAAACTTTAATTATTTTGGCATTAAGACTTAATCAGGTCAATAATTAATTAA
This sequence comes from Patescibacteria group bacterium, assembly GCA_028698375.1. Taxonomy (GTDB): domain Bacteria; phylum Patescibacteriota; class UBA1384; order JAGGWG01; family JAGGWG01; genus JAQVDI01. The sequence continues at coordinate 2,252 of JAQVDI010000018.1, forward strand.
TTTTTTTCTCTAATGATTCCAGAATAGAACGGTAGCGAACATTATGTGGCTCTGCTTCTAAGGCTTGTGTAATAGCATCTTTAGCTTCAGCAAATTTTTCTAAACCAATCAATGCTAAAGACAAATCAGCCCAGCGATATCCAATTTTATTGTTATAATGCAACGCCTTATCTAAATTTTCTACCGCTTTAATATAATCCTTGCTACGAAGATACGCTAAACCCAAAGCATGAAAATAAAAACCATTGGCACTTTCTCTTTTAGCAGCAGCATTTAAAGCTGCAATAGCATTTTCGTATTTATGTTCTTCAAGATACAAAAGACCTAATTCGTAAAAAATTTCTGGTCTTTGATTAAACAAAGTTAAAAGTTTTAACAAAACTTTTTCAGCTTTATCTTTTTCTCCTTTTCTTTTTAAGCTACGCACTTTTTCTAAAGCTTTTTCTAACTCCAATTTGTTCTTGAGCTTTTTTTCGCGCTCTTCTTGAACAGCTTGAACTTTTTCTTTTATCGGACTAGTCACCGCCAATGATTGACTTTCGGTCGCACTACCCAAATTGGTAAATTTTCTAAAAAGAATAATCAAGATTACGGCTAAAACAATAATAAGTAGAATTTGTATCATGATCCTTTTAATTTAAATCAGTTACTTTATAAGTGCCACGATTGCCCTCTTTGAACTCAACCAAAACTTCTTCTTTTAAAATATTTTTGCTTAAAACAACTGCTTCTTGATTATTAATTTTAACATTTGATCCGATTTTTGGCAAATTTTTTGCCGCTTCTTGATAAGCTTTTTGCTCAAAAATTAAACAACACCGCAATCTACCGCAAAGACCTTTAAACTTTTCTTTGTTATTTTCAGCTAAACCCTGTTCCGCCAAAACATTTTTGTTTACTTTGGGTAATTCAAATAAAAAACGATTACAACAAACTTGATTGCCACAAATTCCTGCCCCACCAACAATTTGTGCAGATGATCTGGGGCTAATTTGTTGTAAACGAATTACATAGGAATATTGCCCAATCAAATCACGCAAAAGACCACGGAAATCAACCCTATCCGGCGCTGTGTAGTAAAAAATCATTTTCTTTTGGTCAAATGTTAAATGCGTCTTAATAGGTTTCATCCCCGCTTCATACAAATTATTTTTTTTAATTAAATCGCGAAATTTAGTAAATGCTTCTTTTTCTTTTTTACTAGCGTTAATTAAATACGAATTTAATCCCGAATCATCATTTTCAAAAAATTTAATAAATTTGATTTCAGCATTCGTTTTATAAGCTGCTTTCTGGGGTGACCAATCTAAAATTTTAGCTAATTCTTGCCCCCAACTTGTTTCAACTAAAACGTATTTTTGATCAAAATTTTTTAATTCAGTATTTTTTGATTTATCAAAAAGAATTTTAATAATATTTTCATCAGCACCAGTTTTAACCAGAATATAATTGTTAGCCATGTTTTTACTAATTTTTAATTACCTAGTAATAAGGTTAGCATATAGATTTAACCAAAAAAGATCAATACTAACATTTATTTTTTTAACTAAAATATAATTTTTAACTATTATTTCTCTTTGCTTCTCATTTTTATATCCTTTAAAATTAACCCAATTTTCCAATAAATCACGCATTTCATTCAAACTTTTAGGTTTATTCTGCCACCAAGTATTTAAATCCACATGCTGTGCGATAAAAAACGGCTCAACGCTCTCTTGATCTTGATAAGCCAAATTGATTTTTTGGCAACGAGACAAAATAGTGTTCAAAATGCCTTGAGTTGAATCAGTTTGCAAAATATAAATTTCTCCTTTTTTAACTTCTTCCAAACGTTTTAATAACGTATTTTGAATTATTTTTGATAAGTTTGAAAAATTAGGTAGAAAAAAAACTCTTAAACCAAAAATTGATTTTTGATCCATTTTGTTAAGTGCTTCTCTGATATCTTTAACGGCATCTGTTTCACTTTGCACGAAATCAAACAAAATGGCATTTTTATCGTCAAATAAATTATCAAAAAGCATAATTTTAAAATCTTCCAAATCAACTTTACCCACAAATAAAAAACTGCCCTGATTCTGCTTTTTAATCGTTAAAAATATTTCTTGAAGTTCCACAAAATTTAATATACAACATTTAGAACCTAATCACAAAAGAAACAAGAGACAAAAAAACAATAATCAAAATTAAAATTTATAACTTATTTATAACTTTCCCTTTCGATTAAACGCTTTGCTTTTTAGTCGTTCAAACGGGTTTCTTAATTATTGTATCTTTTTCATAATTGTATTATATTTAACTTATGTCAGATCAAAATGAAATTGATTCAAACGTTCCTCTCCAAGATAAACAAATAATTTGTGCTAAATGCGCAAAACCTTTTATTTGGACTGCTGCTGAACAAAAATATTATCAACAAAAAGGACTAAAACACGAACCTAAACTTTGTCTTGACTGTCGAAAAGAACGAAAAGATATGGCTCCTAAAGAAATTACTTGTCTAAAATGTGGTCGTCACGGCCACGTTAAAGGTGAAGTCCCTAGCTTAAAGGGCTATTGCGAACCTTGTTTCGAAATAATCAAAAAAGAAAAATAAAAACTTACACTAAATTCTATCTTGTGTGTTCAGGACTTTTACTTTCATCTCCCCGGGCATGAGCACGACGACATTTAGAACAAATATTCATTTTTTGCCATTCTCCTTTATATAGAACCATTGATTTTTGCAAATTAGGTCTAAATAATCTTTTTGTTTTAACTTGAGAGTGGCTAACAGAATTGCCCTTGCCTTCTCTTTTTCCACAGATTTCACATTTCATAAATTTTAATTAATTTTTTATTCTTCGAGCAAAGTCGAGAAGCTTTCATTAATGTAAGTTCCCCACAAGGTCGAACAATATATTTTTCTCTTGTTTCTCTTTTTGCTATACTATAGACTAACAATAATTAACTAAAAAATCAAGATGTTATTATTTCAAGTTCTACAAAACCCTCTTCTGGCAATTGGTTTTTTTGCTGGTATAATTTTAGCTTTAACAATTCACGAATACGCTCATGCTTGGGCTGCTGTTCGCGCCGGCGATTTAACTCCAAAATTAGCTGGTCGATTAACTTTAAATCCCTTAGCCCACTTAGATCCTATGGGCACAGTTTTTTTACTTTTAGCTGGCTTTGGCTGGGGCAAACCAGTGCCAATCAATCCATTTAATTTACCCAATCCCCAAAAATCACAAGCTTTAATTTCTTTAGCTGGACCTTTTTCCAATATCCTTCTAGCCGTTCTTATCGCTATCCCCATTAGACTATTTAATCTAGATATTATTTCTCACACAATCTTAAATTCACAAATTATAATGGTTTTACAAATGATTGTAGAAATTAATTTACTTCTAGCAGTATTTAATTTAATTCCCATCCCTCCCCTTGATGGCTCAAAAGTTTTGTTTGCCTTTACTTCCCAAGAAACTCAAGTCTCAATTGAACGCATTGGCCCTTTTATTTTATTTGGTTTATTGTTTGTTTCCTTTTTTACGCCATTCAATATTTTCTCTTTAACCATTCTACCAATTATCCAATATCTAAATTATTTAGTAACGGCTTTTCCTTTTTCCTAAATTATAGCTTATCCCTCACTCAGCCACAGCAGCGATGAATAGTGGGACTATTTACAACCTAACTTTTATTTGATACTATTGCCCCGTTTATCACTTTGACAAAAAGGAGCCGACCATGAAAAATTGGAAAATGATCTATCGCTGGTCAATTTTTACGAGTAGTTTAACTGCTCTATTGTGGACAATTTATTATCTGATAGCCGGCAATGTGCCGACTGTTGAAATTCCAATTAATTTCAACGATCCGTCAATCGTTATCTCCGTCTCACGTTGGTGGGACATTCTGATCGGACCAATTTGCTCGATAATTATAATTCTAATTTGGGCAAAACGCGATGAATTAGAAAGTAATGATTATGCAGAATTAATAACTTTTTTTATAGTTTTGCTCGGGTTAATCGGAATAATTTGGGGAGCTGGTATCAGCTTAATTGGACTAACAATTATTGGAGTTATTTTTGTAGCTATTAGCTCCATAATTATAATCCTATCCCTACTATTTATAATAATTTTTCTAATTATAAATTCCAAATTAGGCAAGTGGCTTTTGGATCAATCTTCTTAATCCAGCAATTATGCTGGATTTTTCATTTTGCATTTGAATTATTTCTTAAAAACACAATTTATATCTTTCACGTTTTGTACAATTACACAAAAAGGTAAAGGATAAATTTCAAAATTTGATTGTTCAATCATTTATCCATCATTCTCCACTCATAATTCGTAATTTAAAAAACCCTTGGTTTTGCTAGTTTCTATTCAGAATAGAAATTTAAAGTGGGATTCCTAGTTTTAAGACCACGATCTTAAACATTCAGAAGTACGATCCAGAAGACTCCCTTAAAAAAAGTTTGGTCTGATAGAAATTAGCCGCCAAGGGCAATATAATTATAGAAAGAAATATAAAAATGTTCAAATCTCTAATTACTAATTTCTAATCAAATCCTAATTATTCAAATTCCAATTCCCGAATTGGGAATTGGGTCATTGGAAATTTTTTAAATCAATTAGAATAATTAGGTCAATTTTATTTTTTATTGTTTTTTCTGCTCTTTTCTCTTACAATAGACACGCATGGAGTTTTCTGTTGGCAAAATTATAACTAGCGAAAAAGTTGGTGATCATTATTTTTACACTGGCAGCATCACTCCGCTAGAACCAGATCAGGCCAAAAAAGGCACTATTTTCTGGCTTATAGAAGTCACTGCGCCCAATCCGAAAATACCAAAAATAATTGTTAATCGTTTAAAAAAATATTATGTTCAAAAAGAAGATGGAATTTGGGGGTTTGAACAAGCTCTTAAAATTATTAATCGCGGCTTAGCAAAACAAATTCAGAACAAAAATACTAGTTGGATCACACATCTTAACGCAATTATTGGCTTAGCTCAAGATAAAACAATTCATTTAGCGCCAACTGGCGATGTCGCAGCTTATTTATTTCGCGAGAATAAAATTTCTAACATTTTAGATGTAGAAGAATCACCTCCACCTCACCAAACTTTCGTCAGCGTAATCTCTGGAGAAATAGAAAAAGGTGACAAAATGTTTTTAGCCAGCTCAGAGTTTACTTCTTATATGACAATTGAAACTTTAGCTGATCACTTAAGAGAAACAACCGATAAAGCCATTAGCACAATTGCGCAATATTTTCGTAATAAAAATATTCGCTCAATTAATGCCTTAGCTCTCGATTTTTCCAAAGGTAGTTTAAGCGTAGACACAATTTATTTAGATCAAAAACCAGAAACTACACAAGACATGATCTTCAAAATTTTAAAAAAAATAAAAGATTACACCTTCAGAGGTATTCGCGCTTTAGCTTTAATAATTGGAAAATCTGAATATCGTATTCTACGTAATTATTTAGAAAAAAAGAATCGTCAAGCAGTTGAAAGTAAAAACAAAAAGTCACCTTTAGTCAAAAATGCTATTCATATTGAATCTGGTAACCAAATAAGCAAATTAAAAAACTTTATTTCCAACGAAAAAAGGACTGGTTTTTTGAAAAAATACCAAAAACAAATTTTGATTGGTTTGGCTGTTATCTTGCTGGGGGCATTCGTTTTAACTTTAATTTTAAGGCAAGGATCAAATGGCAATAAAAATTTAACTGAAAATTTAGCTCAAGCACAAACTCTATATGATGAAGCGATCACTAAATTAGCAGCCAATCAAAATGAAGAAGCTTATACTATTTTAAATCAAGCCAATACCTTAGCTGATTCAGCTAAAGATTATCCGGCCACCAGTGCTGAATCCCTAGCACTGCTGCAAAAAATTCAAAATGAAATCAATAAAATCACAAATGCCACTATTATTTCTGGCGCCACGGAAGATGTCGGTGATTTCACTCAAAAAGGAGATGTCTCGCTAAATCGAATTTTCAACTTGGACAATCAAATTTTTACTTTTAATTTAAAAAATAATCAATTCTATTCGCTTGATCTAAACGATAAAGAAATTAGTGATTTTTTTAACTTACCTCAACCTTTTGGTAATATCGATGATGCTGTTTTGTTTGAATCAGACACTAATTATTTTTTAATCAAAAACGATCAAAATCAATATTATACTTACAACTTTGATGATAAAAAAGTATCTCAAGCGCTCAAAAGTGGCAATTTTAATTGGCCTGATTCAGATAAACTTTATTCCTATTTTAACAAAGCTTACTTCTTAGAAAATTCAGAATTACAACGTTTAGCTTACACTGCTTCAGGCTTTACGGAACCATCATCAGCAGCCCAAACAAATAACAAAATTAAAGCAACAGCTATCGATGGTTCAATTTATTTTTTAACAACCGACAACCAAATAGAACAATACACTAGCGGCACCAAAAATAACTTTGCGCTTAATAAGCCCTTCTTTTTAAAAGACTCAAATGATTTAGATTTAATTCACACTAGCCCAAATTCTAGTTATCTTTTTCTGTATCAAAAAAGTGCAAACCGTATTTTAATTTTTGACAAAATTGGCGATTATGTAAAACAATTAATACTACCAAACAATTGGGGAGAAACCCAAGATTTGCTAGACGTAAATAGTAATGAGCTTTTCATTTTAGCCAGTAACAAAATTTACCAAATTTCTTACTAACAATTAATTTTCAATTATCCCACCAATTCGCTCATCCAGCTATTATTTGGCTGGATTTTTTAATCAGCAACCTTACTTAATTTCTGCCACTTTTTCGCTATAAAACAAAGAATAAATTTTATATTAAAAAAATAAAATCTTTATATTCAAAAGTTGATTTAACCCCGTAATTGCAGACTAAAATCAATGTCATCAGGTTCAAAAAAATATGCTATACAAAAGAGTGATTCGTTCTAACATAAAAATCAGTCATACTACATTTTTTCAATTGTTTCGATGCCCAAAAAATCTAAACCTTTTTTAAGCGAAATGCTAGCTGCTTTTAATAGCTCTAATCTTGCCGCAGCTAAATTAACCGAAATATTTGCATTAATAATTCTATTTTTTTGATAGTATTGATGAATCATTTTCGCTAATTCATAAACCGACCGACACAAAAAAGACGGATTTAAATTATCTGCTGCTTTTTTAACTGCATCTGATAATTGAATAATTTCACGCGCCAGCAAACGATCTTCCTCAGTTTCCAATAAAGAAAAATTAGGTGTATCTTGTTCCATCAATTTAATAGCTTTTTCTTTAAAAAATATGCTCTGAATTCTCGCATAAGCATACTGGCAATATGGCCCAGTCATTCCTTCAAAAGCAAGTGATTCTTTTGGATCAAAATGGATATCTTTCTCCGGGTCTAATCGTAAAAGGAAAAATTTTATTGCTGCCAAAGCAATTTTTCGGGCATTATCCATAATTTCTTTTTTATTACTTCCGGTTTCTTTTCTTCCCAAAATTTCTTTCTCTGCTAAATCAATCATTTTTTGCAAAAGATCATCCGCATCCACTACCTTACCTTCTCGAGATTTCATTTTTCCTTCTGGCAAATAAACCATGCCATAGGCTAAATGTTGACACTTATCTGCCCAAGCATAACCCAATAATTTCAGCAAAAAGAATAAAACTTTAAAATGATATTTTTGCTCACTTCCAACGACATAAATAGAACGAGAAACATTATTTTCCACAAATTCCGTAATAATTGTACCTAAATCTTGAGTCATATAAACGCTGGTGCCATCTTTTCTAATCAAAGTCATAATTTTTTGTTTCCCCTTTTCATCTTCGCCAAATAATTCTTTGGGTAAGCGCAAAACAACAGCACCACTTTTTAGCTTTTTTAAAACGCCTTGAGCAATTCCCTGTTCAACAATTTCTTTACCTATTTTATAAGTATTACTTTCATAATAAATTTTATCAAACTCAAAACCATAATTTTTATAAGTCTCCTCGAAACCAGCATAAACCCAATTATTCATTTTTTTCCATAAATCCACAATCTCTTTATCGTTTCTTTCCCATTTACGCAAACAATTATGGGCTTCCTCTTCAATTGACGAATCTTCATTTTTATTTTTTTCATAAAGCACATAATAATCACCAATGAAATGATCGCCTTTGATTTTAGCTGTCTCTGGAGTTTCATTTTCCCCCCATTTTTTATAAGCCACCATCGATTTGCAAATATGGACTCCTCGATCATTAATCAAATTAGTTTTCACGGCTTTATGCCCAATAGCTTCCAGCAAATTAGCAATAGCCATACCTAAAATTCCGTTACGAACATGCCCTAAATGAAGAGGCTTATTTGTGTTCGGCGACAAATACTCAATAACAATTCTCTCTGCTACGGGAACTCCCAGATCGCTCAATTGATCAGGAGATTCGCAAATTGCTTTAAACAAAATAGCTGGTTTTATTTTAAAATTAACATAAGGACCAATTGCTTCAACTTTATCCCATAAATTATTTTTTTGAATTTTAGAACTAATTTCAGTTGCAATTGCATCTGGATTTTTTTTAATTTTTTGTGCTAAAACAAAACAACCGACATTAAAATCACCAGAAGAAATGTCCGGCGGATACTCCAATTTAATATCGCTCGTTTTAATTTTTTGACTAAAAGCAACTACGCACGCATCGGCAAAAGCATTCTTTACATTTTCCCGTATTTCTTGGACTAAAACCATATATTTAGTTCGTTTTTATTTTAACCAAACGATATTTGCCCACTTTCACAATCTCACCCCCTTGAATCTTAACTTTTTCTAAAGGATTAATTTTTAATTCGTTATCAATCTCTACTGCTTTTTGCTCAATTAACCGGCTACTTTCCGATTTTGACGACGCTAATTTTAATTCCACTAATAAATCTTTTAGCGTATATTCTCCAGTTTTAATTTCCACTTCCGCAATTTCTGCCTCATTTAATTCGCGTTTGCTAAAAACACTTTCAAAAT
>JAQVDI010000019.1 GCA_028698375.1 Patescibacteria group bacterium
TTTAATTGCCCTTTCAATTGAACGAGCGCTAAGTCTTAAATCTTTTTTTGTCCCTTTGTTGTGTATAAATAAAGCTTCATCAATATCACTTCTTTTATTCAAATAATTTTTAATAGCATCAATGGCCGAATCGGTTAAAAAAACAACGCGAATTTTACCCCCTTTACCTCGAACAGAGAATTCGCCCTTTTTTAAATTAACATCTTTACGATTTAAACCCGCCAATTCACTTACCCGCAAACCAGTTGCAAACAAAGTTTCTAAAATGGCTCGATCACGTAAATGCTGCTCTTTGCCACTGCTTGGAATAGCCTCAAACAATTCCTTAACTTCCTCTTCTTCTAAAAAATTAACTTCTTTTTCTTCTACTTTTGGAAGTTCAATTTTATCAGCACTTAAAGACTTAATGTCTTTTTTAGCTAAAAATTTTAGAAAACCACGCAAAGCAATTAAATGATAGCTTTGGGTTTTTAAGCCAATTGTGTCGCCGTGGTTATCTTGACGGCGATTTAAATCTAAACGGAATTTACGTACACTTTCTTGATTGATTTTAGAAACCTCAATGTCACCCGTGAATTTTAAAAACCGATTTAACCAACGCGAATAATTTTCCAAAGTTTTTTCGCTTTTACCCTGGTCAATTTCCAAATACTCATAAAAATCGCTTAATGCTTTTTTTAGTTTCATATAAATATTATAACACAAAATTGTGCGACTAAATAACAATACTTTTGACTTTTGATAAGCTTTTGGCTTAAAATTTAGTTAATGAAATTAACAAAATTGCAAAAGGAAATTATTAAAACGCTTTTATTTTTTAACTTGCACAAACGGCCCTTGAATCCAAAAGAGGTGCACCAATATGCCAATATAAAATCACAAGAAAGCCATGTTTTTTTAGCACTCCTTGATTTATGCCGTAAAAATAAAGTAATTGAAAAAAATCAATATTTTACTCTTAGAAAATATCAAGGACTTTTTAAAACCTTTTATCAGCGCCTAAAAATTAAGCAAGACTTGGAAAATAAAACGCGTAAATTTATTTGGTTAATTAGGCTAATGCCTTTCGTTCGTGCGGTTATGCTGGCCAACAGCTTGACAATGGGTCTGCCAAACAAAAACAGTGATATTGACTTAGTGGTTTTATGTAAAAAAAATCGGCTCTGGACTTGTCGTTTTTTCTTAACTGGTATTTTAACAATGCTGGGCCATAAGCGCGCCAAAAATGTTAAAACCGCACCCGGAAAATTGTGTTTAAGCTATTATCTAAGCCTAAAAGAATCTAATTTAAAACCCTGGCGACTCAAAAATGATCCTTTAATGGATTATTGGTTAGCCACCTTTAGACCCTTAACTGGTGGCAAAGCAATTGAATTATTTTACAGCCAAAATGTTTGGCTTGGTGATTTTTTCCCTAATTTAAAAATTGAAACCACTAATCAAAAAGTAAAGCCCCTCTCTTTTGGTGCTTTTTTGTTAGAAAAAACTTTAGACCTTTTTGGAGACAGACTAGAAAATTTTTTATTCAAAAGTCAAAGTGCAAAAATTAAGGCTAAAAATAAACCAGATACTCTAATCGCCACTCAAAATATCTGTCGCTTATTGAAACCAGATAATTATCGTTTTAAATTCGCCAAAAAATTTCAAAAAGAACTCAAAAAATTTTTGAAATGATAGATAAATGATTTAATAGTTGAATCTTTTAAAAATCCGGAAACTCAAAATTAATTCATCATTCATAACCTAATAATTATTAGTGCTATTCCTTTATTCTAATTATAATTCTTCGGTTAGGTTCTTCTCCCTCACTTTCAGCCACAATATCAGGTTGATCAATAAGGGCCACATGAACCAATCTTCTTTCATAGGCGCTCATTGGCGGCATTACTTGAGGTTTACTGGTCGCTCTCGCTTTATTGGCTATCTCAATCGCCATATTATTAAGTCGTTCTTTTCTGTCTCTTTTGTAATTATTAATATCTAAAATTAAATTTCTGCCCTCTTCACCTAATTTTAATTTCAAAATCCAAGCAACAGCTTTCAAAGTTTCACCATGATGGCCAATTAAAAATGCACTGTCTTTAGTTTCAAAATTAACCCAAATCATTTCCGGTTCTTCTGTGACCTCTATCTCGCCCGAAAAATCCATTTTGGCGAAAAATTCTTCAGCTATTTTTTTTATTTTATTTTTGGGCATTAACTTTTTTTATTTTTATCCGCAATTTCTTTTTATTAAAAATATAATATTGACCAATAGAAAAAAGATTAGAAGCAACAAAATAAAGGACAATGGCAGCTGGCAAAGAAAAACTAATCAGAACAAAGAAAAAAGGCATAAAATAATTAGTAGACTTCTGGATCATCTCCATTTGTTTTTGCTCTGGTGCCACGTCGCCGTTAACTTTAGATTGATCCTTTTTGGCATTTAGGGTCATCATATAGCCAAAAATAAATTGAGTAATACCTGCCAAATAAGGCAATAAGTAAAAATCAACTTTAGTTAAATCTAAAAAACCAAAAGCAATCGGTGAAATAGAAGCGGGGTGAGGGAGAAAAGAATAAATTAGATTAAAACTATCTACACCTAAATAAGAACGAAAGACTTGATAAATAGCAATAAAAATAGGCATTTGCAAAATTAGAGGCAAGCAACCATCAAAAGGGGAAACCCCGCGATCACGGTAAAGAGCTAAAGTCTCTTGCTGCAATTTCTTAGCATCCTCTTTGTGTTTTTCGCGCAAATGTTTTATGTCTTCCTGCAAGGCGGCCATGTCTTTTTGAGCTCTCATCTGCCTATTAAAAAGTGGCCATAAAATTAAACGAATCACAAAAGTCACCACAATAATAGCAAAACCCAAATCATGAAAAGGGTGATAAGCTAAAATCAATAAATTATAAATCGGTTGGATAAAACCGTGTAACCAAATATCTTGCCACATAACTCAATTATATTAGCGGATCATGCCCCCCCTTGGCAAGAGGATGACAGCGCAAAACTCTTTTTGCTCCCAAAAACCAACCCTTTATTACCCCATATTTAGAAATGGCTTGATAGGTATAATCACTACAAGTTGGTTGATAGCGACAAGCACCCAAAAATAAGGCACGCGCCCAAAAACTATGATCCAAAGAAAAAACTGCTTGATATATTTTGATTAAACCAAAACTAATATTTTTAATTAAATTTCTGCTCCAAGAAATCAGCCAACTTACTATAATCATTATTTTTAGGTGAGTTTAAAACTATAATTGCCAAGTCTAAAAATTGTCCTTGGGCTTGTTGATCTTTAAAACGAAACAAAAGCGCGCGAATTCGACGTTTAATTCGGTTACGTTCACTAGCCCTAGCAACTGCTTTGGCAGAAATAATAATCCCAAAACGATTATTATTTATTTCTGACTTATTAACAAAAAAAGAAAATAAAAAAGAGCCAATTTTTATACGCGAACCCTTAAACTTAAGTGCTGTAAAAATTTTTTTATTGTTTAAAATATATTTTTTAGCCAACATTATTAAACAGCTAAAGATTTGCGACCCTTTTTGCGACGATTTTTTAAAACACGGCGACCGCCACTTGTTTTAGTTCGAACCAAAAAACCATGAGTTTTTTTTCTTTTTCTTTTGTTTGGTTGATATGTTCTTTTAACCATAGATTAAGTATTAGTTTATAATTACTAGATGCTAGATGAAAACAAATTTTTTCTGATTTTTATTTTCCCGTAGAAGCTAACAGCTAGAATCTAGCCACTTGCATTGCTATTGTAAAATCTGTTGGGGCTTTTGTCAAATCAAAAATAACATTTTCCAGGCACTTGTGGAAAACTTCATTTTTTGTTATATCTTTAATTTAGATTATATTTAAAAACTGTGGATAACTTTAAACAGTTTATACTTTCCGATTTTTCACTTTAAAGCCTAAGATTAATTTAATATGAGCAGTAAAGAAGAAATTTGGGACGGTGTTTTAGGAGAATTAGAAGTCAATCTTTCACGACCCAATTTTAACACTTGGTTTAAAGATACTTTTATTGATTCAATTAAAGATGATAAAAAAGTTGTAATTGGTGTACCAAACACTTTTACTTTGGAATGGCTGCAAAATAAATACGCTGAAGAAATCAAAAAAGCACTTAAAAAGTTTTTGCCCAATATTGCCTCTTTAGAGTTTCATGTTTCTCATGCTGATAAATTTTTTGTTAAAGAAACTTCGGGGCAAAAAGAAGAACAAGAAATTTCTCATTTTGAAATCCCCAAACCTCAAACACTTCAAAAAACTAAAAATATTAATTCCTATTTCACTTTTGAAAATTTTATTGTTGGTGATAGCAACAAATTTGCTCACGCTGCAGCTTTAGCAGTAGCTAAAAATCCTGGAAAAAATTATAATCCTTTATTTATTTACGGTGGCGTCGGTTTAGGGAAAACCCATTTAATCCAAGCTGTGGCTTGGGAAATTAAAAAACAATCACCTCACCAAAAAATTCTTTATCTTTCTTTTGAGGAATTTGCTAATGATTTTATTGGTATGGTTAAAAGAGGCAAAATGGATGATTTCAAAAAGAAATATCGCGAAATTGATGTTCTTTTAATTGATGATATCCAATTTATTAGCGGCAAAGAAAGAACTCAAGATGAATTTTTCCACACTTTTAATACTTTACACCAATCACAAAAACAAATTATTTTAACCAGTGATCGTCCACCAAAATCCATTCCTCTTTTAGAAGAGCGTCTACGTTCTCGTTTTGAGTGGGGGATGATTGTTGATGTCGCTGCACCCGATTTAGAAACAAGAATTGCTATTTTAAAACACAAACTTGAAGAAAAAAACTTAGTTATTAATGATGAAATTTTAGATTTTATCGCTCATCAAATTCAACATAATATTCGCGAGCTAGAAGGCGCTTTAAATAAAATTGAAGCTTATTTGAGCTTAACTGGTGAAGAATTAAATCTTAATCAAGTCAAGAAAATGCTAGAAAGTCTAATTAAATCAAAAAAGAATATTGATCCTAAAAAAATATTAACCACTGTCTGCGAATATTATCAAGTAGAGAAAAAAGATCTTTTAGGCCAGAAAAGAGAACAAAAAATTACTTTACCTCGACAAATTGTGATGTATTTTTTGCGCTATGAATTTAATTTCTCTTTTCCCAAAATTGCTGAATTTTTAAATCGTAAAGACCATACCACTATTATTTACGGCTGTGGAAAGATTGAAAAGGAGCTAACTAATAATTCATTATTAAAACGGGACTTAGATGCCATCAAACAGCGCTTAGTTGTCTATTAATAAACTGTGCAAAAAACCGCCAAAAACATGTTTAAAACTATAAGAAAAAATCAATCACAAAAACAAAATCTTAAAAAATACAAACTTATCAACTTTTTATCCACAACAAATCCACAACCAAAATAATCTGTTAATACAGTAATCCACAGCACTTATTACTATTATATAAATTTAAAAAGAAACAATCATGAAACTAACAGTTTTAACACAAAATTTGAAAGAAGGTTTAGAAACAGTAAGTTTTAGTATTATTGCTAGTGGCACACTACCTATTCTTTCTTATGTGTTGATGAAAGCTAAAGCTAGCGGTTTAGAAATTATTGGCACAAATTTAGAAATTGGTATTACAACTAAAGTTCGTGCAAAAGTAGATAAAGAAGGTGAAGTGGTTATCCCTTTTAAATTGCTGATGGAATTTGTAAATAATATTAATGATGAAAAAATTGAAATTGAAAAAGTAGAACAGGAGGTAAAATTAAAAACAAATCATTATAAAGCTCAAATTTTAAGTGTTAATGCTGAAGAATTTCCTCTACTTCCTCAAATTAATAATTATAAAGAAATAAAAATTAAAAAAGATGATTTTATAAATGGTGCACAAAAAGTAGTCGTGGCGCCAGCCATGGATGAAACAAGACCAGCTTTAGCCGGTGTATTATTTTGGTTAAAAAAGAATGAGATGTCTTTAGTCGGGACAGATAGTTCTCGTTTAGCTGAGCTCAAAATTGACCAAGAAAAAAAGAACATAGAAGAAACAAAAGTAATTTTACCTTTAAAAGTTGTTCAAGTCTTATTAAGAATTTTGAGTAAAAGTTTAGAAAAAGAATTTGTCATTCAAATTTCTGAAAATCAAGTTAAATTTAAAATTGATGATTCAATTTTAGTCGGGCGATTAATTGAGGGCGATTATCCAGATTATGAACAAATTATTCCTCAAAGCTATAAAACACGTTTACTGTTGAATAAAAATGAATTATCTAAAGCTTTAAAAATTTTAACTTCTTTTTCCCAAGAAATTAATAAAGAAGTGGTGATTGAAGTTGGAAAAAAAGAAATTAAATTAACAGCTAATTCTCCCCAAGTCGGTGCTAATGAGGCTGTTTTAGAGGGCAAAATTGAAGGTGATACAATTAAAATTAAATTTAATGGTTCTTTTATTAATGACGGTTTGGGAGTTATTGATGAGTCGGAAATCACTTTGGATTTAACCGGTGAGTTAAGTCCAGCTATTTTACGTGGTGTTAAAAATGAAAAATTTACTTATTTGGTAATGCCACTGAAGGAAGAATAAAAACATGAAAATTTTTTTATCTAATTTCCGCAATATAAAAGAAAAAAAATTAGATTTAAAAAAAACACCACTATTTATTTATGGCGCTAATGGTAGCGGTAAAACTAGCATTTTAGAAGCGATTTATTTTTTATCTACCTCTAAATCTTTCCGCCATCATCAAAAAAATAATTTAGTTAATTTTAAAAATGATAGCGCTTTTTTGGAGTTTAAAAAAAAGAAACAAATTTTAAGAATTAAGATAAATAAAATAGGTAAAAATCAATATTATTTAAATAATAAAATAATTCCCCGCTACAAATCTATTAATCATGTTTTAGCAGAAGTTTTTTGGTGGGGAGATTTTAAACTGGCTTATGGCGGGCCAGAAGAAAGAAGAAGGTTTTTGAACTTGCTTTGCTTACAAGTTGAGCCAGTATATCTTCAATATTTGCTTTTGTATTCTAAAATTCTTAAAGAAAGAAAATTCGCGCTCGTGAAAAAAGATCATAATTTATTGGATATATGGGATAAAAAAATATCAGTGGTTGCGGAAAAGCTTTATATTATACGTAAAAAAACCTTGAGATTAATTAACCAAAATTTACCCAAAACACTAAAAAAATTAAGACCCAAATTTAAAGAACCAGAAGTTTTGTATAAAGGTTTTTTTCTAAATAAAGAAGAATTTATAAAGAAATTAAAAGCAAATCGTCAATTTGATTTGCTAGATTTTAAAACTCATTTCGGGCCCCATCGAGATGATTTAAAATTTTGTTGGCACAATTCGGAAAAATCTAGCAATCTTGATTCTGGGAAAAGAATTGATTTAAAAAATTTTTCCCAAGGTGAAGTTAAAAGTTTTTTGCTGGGTTTAAAATTAAATTTTTTGTTTAACCTCACCGAAAAAGAAAAGTATTTTTTAATTGATGATTGTTTTGCTGAAATTGATAATGAAGTAATTTTAAATTTAATTAAAATTAGTCAAAAGAAAAAAATAAAACTTATTTTAACTCATCAATCTAAACCAAAAATTAATTTAGGTCAAAAAGAATTAATGAAATTATTATGATTGAAATTCAACCCAGTTTATTACAAAAAGTAATTCGTGGTTTGAGCAGTGAACCAGCGGCTTTTTTGGTGTGTAATAAAACTAATAAAATAATAAAAAAAAGGCAATTATGTGATTTTATCTGGCCAATTAGTTTTAAAAAAGGCAATTTAACACTTGGGGTTTTTGACGCTTTTTATATTAATTTATTTCGTGCTCACGAAACAAAATTTTTAGAACAATTGAACTCACAAATTAATCCCACAAAAGTAAATAAAATTTTTTATCGTTTTTCGGATAAAAAAGAGAATAATTTTTAATAAAAAGAATTTTACCGATTAACTTGTGTGCGAATTATGTACATTTTCATAGAAACAAAACGAAGAATCTAAAATCATATCTGCAAATTTTCTACATATGGAGATTTTTTGCAGATATAAATAGATTCTTTAGAAATTAAAAATTTATTTAGCATTTTATGATTCATTATTTTTAATTTTTCATGTTAATTTAGTGCTAATATCCTATATGGACATGATCCCACATAGTTGGAGAAGTAAACATCCCTTTGTCGCCACGTTCATCAACAGAGCCGTATTTTTGAGTTAATAAATCATTTAATTCTTGGGAAAACTCTCCATTTTCATTAAGACCGGCAAAATAATAAACGTCTTCTTTCTTAAAAGTAATAATTTTAGTTGGTGTTGGATCAGTGTCTAAAACTTGTGTCAGAGTGGTGCGAATTTGCTTCTGGGCAACAACTTGAGGATCTTCGCAGCTAACTTTTCCAAATCCAAGCCAACTAAAAACTTGTAAAACTGCGCTAGCGCAGGCGCCAAGATCACTGCCGCCGCTGCCATAACAACGACTTGCGTTTACAACAAAACCAGAAAATCCATTCATGCCAACCGCATTGTCTATAGCATCAGTTAAGCCGATTTGATCGGCGATAAAAAGTTGATTGCTTAGTTGTGACGGATTGTTCAGAGCAACTTGCCATTGTTCTAAGGTGTTGATAGGAATCCCTGTTTTTTCTTCTAAAAAACTAGTGGTAGCGTCTGAAAATGATTCAAAATTTTCGGTTTTAGCAAAGTTTTTTAGGTCCAAAAAAGCATTATAGATTTGGTTAAATTGCTGAGTATTTTTTTGTATCCCAGGTAGGCCCAAAATAAAATTTTCCACATCTAGATTTTGCAGGTCAAAATCTTGTTTTAAAACCAAATCGTTAATAATGATTGGGTTAATACCTGCCTTGTTGGCGATATAGTCTACCAACAGTCTATTTTTTTGATCAGTTGTTCCTTCGGTCATAATTTTAGTTATACCAACCGGGATGTCAGGATCTTGAGAGAATAAGGCAGCATCCGCAAGATTGAAGGCGGTTTCTTTAAGAGCTGTTTGTTTTATTTTTTCTTGTTCGGTTTGATAAATTGAAATTGCTTCTCTCCCGGTTGGTTTGGCAATTGTAAGATCACCCAAAAAAGACTTTTTCACTTCTTCGTAGCTGATACCCTGTTCTCCCAAAATGCTTTGAGCTTGATTGGCAATTTTGGCTGCGCCTAAAACAGAAAAGGCAATTGATAAATTGTTTTGTGTGAAATAAGAGGCATCATTGTTAGGAATGTTAAGACTAGAGCTAATTAATTCGTTGATGTTGACATCATCTCCGAACAAGTTATTGATATCACCACTGCCACCGGCAAGATAGTTTTCATAAGCTGAAATTAAAAGATTATATTGAGATTCATTGTTAACAATATTTTGAGCAAATTTTTCTATTGCTAAAGTTTTTAAATCATTGATTTGCGACTGGTAATCACCATCACTGTTGAAAAAATTTAAAATAATTGTTGGCGGAATTTTAAAAATATCACCTAATTTAGCTTGAGCCACATTGATGAGAAAATTTTCTAATTCATTTCCATCTTTACTTCTGATACTGTTGATGAGTTGGTTTAAATCTATTTTACTTTCCTCTGGAAGGTTGAGAGCTTGTGCTGCTTTTTGATCCGTTAAAGCAAACAGGGTATTTTCCATCCAGGCACTTTCTAACCAATCATTAATGTTTAGTTCCCCTTTTAATAGTTGATAAGTTGAATTGGGCGGTAACCCTAATTTTTGATCAGCCGTTTCTGATAAAAGCTGTCGTACGGTATCGCTGTTTTTATTATTTTTTAAATTATCCAAAATCATTTTTAGTTCCTCGGTACTTAACCCGAGAAGAGCTGCAATATTTTCAGGAACAGTTCCTTGTTCAGTATCTCCAGCCGCAATTCCCATCAAACTATTAAAATCAGTTAGATTAATTTCTAGTTTACCGTTGAGATCAAGGTTGCCAATTTCAATTCCACGGTTGTTTAGCCAAGCGACAATTGCGATAGTGGTTAATTCTTGTGGGTTTTTGTACCAGTCATCAGGGAAGGTGCTTTTGTCTAAGCTCCAAGTATTAACGCCCAAGGATTCTAGAATTTGATAACTGGCAATTTCTTGAGCGACGTCTTCTACGTCTATATTTGGCAAAGAAAGTTTTTCTAGAGTGTTAGGCGGCAAAACAGCTTCGCGACTAACTTTATTTAACCCTAATAAATTAAGAATAAAAGCCCAGTCACCATTTTTAATTCGGTTTTCGCTGAATATCCCTGGTAATTGATTAGAGATTTCCAAGTTGTCTTTTAGTGTTTCTTGTATAAGAACACTAATTGCTTGATTCAATTTTTCTTTCTCGCTGCCATTGGAAAGAATTTTAGCCAAGTTGGTTAGACTAATTTTATTAATACCCAAACTTTTTTTAAAAATAGAACCGAAATCACTGCCAAAATCTAAATCAGTATCTTTTTTAACAATTAAAGCCTCGCCTACTTTTTGAAAAAAGTTATTAGGGTCATTGAAAATTTCATATGTTGGACAGGTTTGTTCTCCGGCAATACCAGGGCAGATATCAAAACCAACGCTAGGTGAATAGGGAGCATTTTTGAAAAAATAATCGTTGCTAGTAAAAGTTTTTTCCTGATCCTCTAAATTAAGAACCATGGCTAAAATATATCTCCCGGCTGCAATTTTGTATTTAGGATCACTCAGGTCGCCTTTAGGTAAACCCAACCAATTGGTTTGATATTGAGGATTTTCTTGGTTCATAAAGCCATCCTTAAATTTATTTCCAATTAGGCTAGCTAAATAGTTTAGATCTTTTTTCTGTAAAGCTAGGGTCATTTCTCCCGGATTTAATTGCCAAAGATTTTGATAAAAAACATTAGAACGTGTAACTGTGTTAAAAATTTGATTTTCGTCTGTCTGGGTATAAAAAGATTTTTTAATTAAAGCTTGACCTAATTCTTGGCTGGAATTAAAATCATTAATTTCTATGCCTTGCAAGCCTAATGTTTGGGAAAGATAAGATTTATAGGTATTGGTGAAAATTTCATTCCAATTAGAACCTTGCAGTGATCCGCTCGGCAATTTTAATTGTTCTTCTAT
>JAQVDI010000073.1 GCA_028698375.1 Patescibacteria group bacterium
CAAACTGACCCAAACCTATTCCTTTAATCGGATTTTCTCTAAACAAATCTAAAGCTAAACCACCAGAATTCAAACGCTCAAAAGATGACCAATCAGTTGTTTCCACTGTATGTTTTAAAGCAGCTTGTACTTTATGAGGAAAAATTTTGGGAAAATTTAAAAAAACAAACAAAAACAATACAAATATCAAAGTAAACGCTGAAAGAAAACGCAAAGCCTTTTTTTGAAAAATAAATTTAATTGAAAATATGGCGACAATTAAAACTTCAACCGCAAAAGCCAAATAAGCACTACGGGCAAAAGTTAAAATTAAATTTATCAATAACAATAAAAGTAAAATTTTAAGCCATTTTTGAGAAATTAATTTTTTGACACTATTAATCTGCATATAAACTAAAGGCAAAATTAAAATAATAAAACTACCAAAATAAAGTGGCTCAAAAAAGCTAGCTCGCACTCGTGGAAAACCCAAAACTCCCTTGGTATAGCCTTCGCCAATTCCCGTTAACCAAATAGGTAAATTCAATAAATCGCCACTGATTTGCAATAAGCCAAAAATGCCCACGGCAATTGCGGAAATAAATAATGTCTTCAAAAAAAAGATAATTCTTTTTGGCTGTTCGCGAAATAATTGGAATAAAAACCAAAAAGAAAAAATTGCAAAAGTGGTAAAAATAAAAACTTCCCATCCGCGATTTAAATTAACAACATCGCGTAAAGAAATCGCTGCCACTACTAAATATAAAATTAAAAACACCAAACTCTGATTCCAAAAAATCTTTAGTTTTTTATTGAGCAAAGATTTAACAAGCCAAGCCACAGCTAAAGCTCCAATTAAAAAATGAGAAAAACGAAAAGTAAATCCGCCGATATCAATACTTAAAGTTTTTTCTAAAGGCAGCGTAAAGGCAAAAAGCATTAAAGCTTTTTCGAAAAACAAAAAACACAATAATATTGCTAAAATTGCTGCTAAAAATAAAAGTGGCCAAAAAACAAATTTAGCGATCAAGATAGCGACTAAAATAATTGCCACAATAGCATATGGCCACCAATTCTTTAACATAAAAAGTCCTCAAAAATTTTATTTAAATTATCAACTGATTTTTCATAGCTAAACTGCTCTAACCGTTTTAATCCTTTTATTTTTAAATTATTTTGTAAATTCACATCATCCAAATTTACAATTGCCTCTTTTATTGAACTAATTTTTTTAGGATCAATTAAAATCGCCGCATCAGCAGCAACTTCTGGCAAAGAAGAAACGCTTGAACAAATTACTGGCACTTTAAAATAAAAAGCTTCTAAAATAGGGATACCAAAACCTTCCCAAAATGATGGCAAAACAAACATTGAGGCCTTTGAAAAAATCGCAGACAACTCCTTTTCTTCCATATATCCTAAAAATTTAATTTTATCCTTTGCTATTTTAGCCTCATTAATAATTTCTTCGCCGTACCAACCCAATGACCCAGCAAAAACTAAATCATATTTAGATTGTAATTTAGACGACAAAGAAAGATAGGCTTTAATTAAACCTTGAAAATTTTTCCTTGGCTCAATTGTCCCCACGCCTAGAATATAAGGCTTATCAAGTTTAAATTTAGTTAAAACTTTTTGAGTTGCTTCATCTTGGGGTGTATTTTTAAAATGCACTCCCGGATAAATTACACTTACTTTTTCTTTATTAACTAAAGGAAAATGTTTAATTAAATCATGTTTCGTAAATTCTGACACAGTAATTATCCGCGGACATTTAACAATTTTTTTTAATAATCTTGTCTCAACCGTTTTAGCCCGAGGCTTGCTTTTAAAATCACTTTTTAAAACTGCTAAGTCATGCACAACAGGTAAACTAATTTTTGGTTTTAACGAAGCAAGAACATAAGAAGTGGGACAAAACAAAATGTCAACACCATCACGCTTAATTTGCCACAAAGCACATAGATACCATAGAATCGATGGCCAAGTGATTTGACGCCAATTAAATTTAAAAGGCAATTTAAAATCTGGGGACTTTTTAGAATAAATAAAAAATAAATTTGCCTTTTCGCCCTTGGCCAATTGACGCATTAAGCTATAGCCATACTCCTCTTTACCTGTTTTCATTTGAGTGATTAAATGATGTGCATCAATTCCAATTCGACGAGGCACAAATTGAGAACACTTATTTTTTAAATATGTTCTCTTGCCCGCCCTCATTGCCAAAAACGGCAAAATTAAAGCGCGCGGATGACCTTTGCCATACCAAAACATACAAGCTAAAATCGGTCGCAATTTTCGAAAGTAAAAATTAAAAAGATACCGATGAGAAAAAAACTTTAATTGAAAATAAATTTCATCATGAAAAAATTTAGAATACCAGTCCATTCGTTTATCAAAACGAGTACCACCAGATGGCGCTGTTTTGTG
Source organism: Patescibacteria group bacterium (assembly GCA_028698375.1). Lineage (GTDB taxonomy): Bacteria > Patescibacteriota > UBA1384 > JAGGWG01 > JAGGWG01 > JAQVDI01. The sequence goes on from JAQVDI010000073.1 coordinate 2,410, forward strand.
AATAATTTTAGCTTTAGGCTCAAAAATAATTTTAAAACCTGCTAGACGTAACCGCATGCTTAAATCGCTTTCGTCACGAATTAATAAAATATCGTTATCAAATCCACCTAATTTTTCAATTAGTTCGCGCCTCATTGACATATTAGCGCCCCAACAAGAATCAATTTCGGTCTTT
>JAQVDI010000074.1 GCA_028698375.1 Patescibacteria group bacterium
TAATTCTATTATCAAAATCTTCCTCTAAAACTACATCAGCTTTACTCAAACTAGAAGCATCAATTTTTGCTATTGACCATAAAATTACTTCTAAAACTTTTTCATCATTTTCTCGTTTTAAAATTACTAATAATTCATCCAGGGCTTCTTCTACTTGGTTGCGACCCAAAATCCAAGCAGCTTCTCGACGCACTTGAGTCGAAGAATCCTCTTCCAAAGATTTTAGAATCGCCTCATAATCACTACGCGTTCGACCAAGTGCCCAAATCGTCATTTGTCTCACTCTGGCATCTTCATCTGTAACCAAAATTTCTTTTAAAACTTGACTACTTGTTTGATCATTAACTTCGCCCAAAGCAAAAACTGCCTGTTTTCTGATTCTAGGATCTGGATCTGTCAAAGCCAGATTTTTCAAAGCATCTTTGGCCTCTCTTGATTTTTCAAAATGAGACAAAACCCAAATTGCTTTTTTGCGTAGAGAAAATCTTTTTTCAACAAATATAAATCGCGACAACTCATTAGCTGCATCTGAATGTGGATTAATAATAAAAGCACTCAACAATTCGTTTAAAATATCCGTATCAGTTTCTTCGTGCAAATTCTTTTTTAGAATCGGCCACAAACGCTTATCGCGTAAATGCGCCACTTCCCAAGCAGCCGCTAATTTTTCACTTTTTTTGCGCGAATCAAGTTTGTTTTTAAGATGTGAAATAATTTTCGGTGTTACAACCGAATCCATATTCTGCCGCGTTGGTTCCAAACCTTTTTCGTGCGGCAAAAATCCAAAATCATCTAAAAATGGTTTAAAATCCGCCATTGAAATTATTATAGCACAAATTATTTTTTTGCTTGCCCCGCGAAGCTTTATGCGAAGTGGGGTCATTGCGAGGCGCTAGCCGCGGCAATCTTAAAAGTAAGCCTTTTATAAATTTATTAAAATTCTTTTGCGACAATCCGACGCACACCACAAGTTTCAAATCTTTCAGAAGGATTCTCGCCTGCAAGACCAACAATACCCGGACTTTTATATTTTCCAGTTTTAGCAAAATATTCCTCCATAAACATTGGCACACTTTGGAAACCGATTCTTAATACTTGACCATTAGAGGATCTACTGCCCGGACATAAAGTAAATCTCATAGGCAATTCCCATGTCACAATTGAATCGGGCCATTTACCATAAGCTGTACGGAAAAATTCATTTAGAGCAAATCTTAATTTAGGCGACATAAATTTTTCGCCTGTTGCCTCCCATTCCTCAGCAGATTTAGAATTTTCTTTACCTAAACTATCAGCATCTGGTGATAAGCTGTAATTAGCAAAAGCGATAATTTCTTTAGGCTCAGAATCTTCATCCGAATAAGGTTGATCCCAACCATCCGTTTCATTATTTTTTTGAATTATTTCCCACATATCTTTTGTAGAAACACCAGCGGGGATATAAACCATTAATTTTTTATTCTGCCTATCTTGTTCTGTCATTTCTGTTTGCAGTTCTCGAGCTTTTTTCAAAATTATTTCAGGATTAGCTTCATAACCATTTTCTATCCAAAAATCAGCATAAATTTGTGCTTGTTTTTCTAAAGATAATTCTTCAATTGGTTCCTTGGGCTCCCCAGATTGCATTGTATGCAATAATCTGGCGTCTTCATTATTTTCAAAAGTTTTTTCGCCTGTTCGCTTCCATGTCAAACCCCGCTCTTCTGGGGTCAAATGACCCTCAGCTTTCTCATAATCTTCTGGTGTTGGTTTGTATCCACCTTTTCTTTCGTCCATAATAAAAATTAATTTACGATTTTATTTTACCACAAAATTAGTTTGGCAAAAAATGAATAGATTCCCGCCTTCCGCCTTCACCAAGGTTTCGGTGGATAAATCACGGGAGTGATAGATGGGAAACGGAAATAACAAAAAATTAATGTAGCTTCTCCACTTCAGTCGAAGAATATTTTTTAATTGATCCTAATTACTTTCTTATCGCTTCGAAAAGTTAAAATGGAAAATAATCTATCAGGAGTAATTTGAGCGCGTTCGCCTTCTAAAAACAACCAAATTTGACCATGAGAAAATTCAATCGCCAAAGCATCATAAAAACGACTAACCGCAACGGCGATTCTCTGTCGCGGATTAAAATAATTAGGGCCAGCGCCGCGAACCACAGCATTTTGCGCCACAATAATATTATTTTTTATAACCACTGCCCCCAGATTGCCCTCACTATTATCATCAAAAATTTGGTTTAAAGCTAATGGCTTGGCTTTAATCTCTAACTTATGACCGGTAACAATAAATTGATCTAGATTATCATTTTCTTCTAGCACGATTAAGCCATTTAACTTTTCCTTTTGAGCATAAATTAAAAATTCTCGCAAAATTTCCGCAACTTGCGAATGGTCAACTCTTTTTCTTTTTAAAATAAAAAGAGAAGCAACCACTGCGAGCAGCACAACAGAAATGATAAAAATGAAGATATTAATCATTACCTAAAAATTAAACCAATTTATCTAAAATTACAAGAGATGCTGAAATAAATTCAGCATGACAAAAAGAAATGGATTCCCGCCTTCGCGGAAATGACATGATA
>JAQVDI010000075.1 GCA_028698375.1 Patescibacteria group bacterium
AACCGCCAAAGAAGTATAAAACATATGTTTATTAACCAAAAAACAATCAGGTTTTTCTTTTCGTATAATTCGTAAAAGGTGCCAACCCAAAAAAGGTACAAACGAAAAATTAATTGGATCTGGCAAAAAAAGATCGCGCAGACGATAAATTGTTAAATTTTTATTCATTTGTTCAATCCATGGCCGACCCGTAGTCATCACCACTACTTGATCATTTTTAGATAATGCCAAAGCGGTTTTATAAGCTGAAATCATCCAGCGATGCGGTTCAAAAAAATATGGGGAAATAATTAAAATTTTCATTCTTTAAAAAGATAAACAAATAAAACCAAAAAAACAAGATATGCGGGGACAAAAATCATCAGATTTAAAAAAAATGACCATTCAAAAAAGGATAATATTAAAAATGAAATGAAAAGAAAAGCCCAAATTTTTTGAAAGATTTTAAAATTTAATTTCATACAATCTAATATTTTCTTTATCAAAAATTAGTTGCAATATCTGACTTTTCTCTATTTCAGCCAATGGCTCAATACTAGAAAAATAAACATAACCAATATTATTTTTGCTAAAAAAACTCAACCATTCATCATCATTTTTAATTTTATATAGAGAAAATTTATTACCATAATTCCAATATTGTCTAACTAAAAAACCATCAGTTTTAAACCAGAGCACCCAAACGCTATTGCTGTAAATAACATATTTTCTATTAATTTTTGCTTCAATTTCTTTAGTATTATTTCGCTCTGGTAAAGGCAAAACATGCCCCGCAGCATAATCACTCAATTGCCAATTAGTGATATCTTTGTTAGTCCAATAATTAGGATAAACGGCAATAAAAATTAATAAAAGCACACTTAATAATATCAATGGCCACTTCCTAAAAGTATTGGATAAATGAACAACAGCGAAAGCACCAAAAACAGCCATAGCAATTTCAAAATAAGCATAAAAACGAAAACTCAAATAATGGATACCCAGATATTGTTTAAAGCAAATCGAAATACTTAAAACAGCAAAGATAAGAAATGACCAAAACTTTTGTGATTTTTTGGCTTTTACTAAAGACCAAACTATTCCCAAAAAACCTAAAGCATAAAAAATTAATCGGCGCTTGTCATAATCAATCATATAATGGAAAAAAGCGCGTTCATCTCTTTGCCCAAGATAATAATGAAAATAATACAGAACAGTCCGAATATACTGTGGCCAAAATAGATAAACAGTTCCGACGCCTAAAGTTAACATCAAAATAACAAAAAGGATAACACGCCATTTTCCGCCTTTTTTTGAAAAAATCCAGAAAAAGACAATAATAGAAAGGGTAGCCAAAAAAACAAAAAATGGCAAAGGATGTGATAAAAATAATAAAATTATTGTAACGACCAACAAAAACCATCTTTTTTCCAACAAGAAAAATAAAGCCAACATAAAAAAGACAAGTCCCAACAATTCAGCCATAAGACCAATGCGCAAATAATCATTTATCCAACGAGAAGAAGCAACTAAAATCATGGCCACAACAGCCACCCGCCAATCTTTAAAAACTTTATAACTAACGACACCAGTCAGTATTGATATCAAGAATAAATAAAAACATTCCGCGAAAATAAAGCTTCTTTCTATTCCCAACCCGAAAAAAGCTAAAAATTTATGCCAAAAAACCAACATTATGACACTTAACGGATAGATGGAAAAATCAAAAGCCTTGAAAAAACCTTCACTTTCAACACGTAAAACACGATTCATATGGTAAAGAACATCTTGGCCAATCGGAAAATCAGCGAGAAAAAAATATTGAAAACTTAAATAAAAAGTGGCACCAATCGCTAACAACAAAACAAAAATTGGCCCAAGCATTTTGACTTTGCCCTTAAATTTCTCTTGTTTAAATCTGATTAACCATTTTTTCATATTATTCATTGAGATTGTCCCGATCGCGGAGCGATCAAGGATCCTCGACTTCGTCGGGACCGCGCTTCGCTCGCAATGACGGACTGCATTCCTGCCGGAGTTTATCCTGTGCATGGATTCCCGCCTTCGCGGGAATGACAGGCGGGACGGGGATGACACGGAGAGGAAATAACGAATCAAAATTTTCTTTAATTGATATTTGGGCAAAACTTAAAGCCAAAGCAAAAAAAGCAAAAATGTAAATTATGTATAAAGTAGAAAAAAATTGCCATTGCACCGCAATACCGATTAAAGCAACTAAAAAACCAATGTTTAATTTTTGGGCAAATTCATTCTTAGAGCGTTTAATCGCTAAAATTTGATTAAAAATTAAGTAAATATAAAATAACAAAATCGGCACAAAACCCAAAATACCAGTTTCGGCTAATAACTCCAAGGATTCATTATTAACTGTTTGCCAACCAGTTTCGGGCGCTTCGCTTGGAAAATTAGCAAAATAGGGACCAAACTGACCCAAACCTATTCCTTTAATCGGATTTTCTCTAAACAAATCTAAAGCTAAACCACCAGAATTCAAACGCTCAAAAGATGACCAATCAGTTGTTTCCACTGTATGTTTTAAAGCAGCTTG
>JAQVDI010000020.1 GCA_028698375.1 Patescibacteria group bacterium
GTGAAAGAATATATTGAAAGACAGAATACAGAGAGATCCAAAAGTAAATCTGCTAAGCTGTATCAGCTGAAGCTGGTGCCATAGATACAACTGCGGAGCTTGCTCCGCAGGGGTGTTGTTTCCCGCGTAGGCGGGAATCTAGTCATTAATGTTTCCAAATTAAAAAACCGCCCCTAACCGTAGTCAGGGGCGGAAATCTTCCAGATTGTTATCGCTCTTTAACCGGAGTGACAACGGTCCCGGGGTTTTCTCCGGGAGAGAGCGATTAGCTCTCTTCGTTCTCCTCGGCCGCGCCTTTGGCGCGGCTAGCGGCGGTCTTTCCGCCCGCCGCCGCTGCTGCTTCGGCCTTCTCCGCCGCTTTGGCGGCGGCCAACTTCTGCATCTTTTCGATGCTTCCGTTGGCCGTGTTGTGCAGACTCTTGGCGGACGCCTGCAGGGCGCCGCCAGTGAGCTGCAGGCCTTTGGCCTTGTAGGCCTTGGCGAGGATCTCGGCGGCGTCCTTGATGTCGCCCAGACCAGCTTTGCGGCTGGCGGTTTCGCCCGCCGGCGTCTCGTCGGCCGGGCCACTGGTGTGGCTGACCGACTCCTTCGGGGTCGCCCCGCCCTCCTCGAGGGCGCGAGCGACGGCCGCGTCAGCCGCCTGCTTCGGGGTCTCCCCCGGAACCTTCGGCTGGCCGATCAGGGCGTACGCGATGCGTGCAGCCCCTTTGTTGACCGAGTCGTGGCCCTTGGTGAGTTCGACCTTGGCGCGCTTCGCGGCAGAGTTGAACTCCTTCCAGGCATCCGGCCATACGTCAGCCGGGATATCTACCTTATCGTTGGTGTCGTTGTTGAAGGGGCGCGTGGCCCCTTGCTCAACGGCGTTATCCAGGGCAGCGCTGGCCGCTTCGTCAACGGTCTCGTTGCGCTGGCCGGCGATGGCGAAGGCCACCCGGCCTACGCCACCCTTGATCGCGCGGTGGCTCTTGTTGAGCCACAACCCGCGGTCATGCGCGCCAGCCAGAAGCGTGCCCCACGCCGCATCCCAGACTTCTTTGGGGAGGTCGGTTGGCGGGGGTTCCTCTGAGGGAGCCGTTTCCCGGGCCGCCGGAGGCGGAGTCGGAGTCGCCACAGCCGCAGCCGGTTGGGCCGGCGGAGCGGCGGGCGGAGTCTCAGCGCGACGCGGAGCCGGAGTCGGCTGGACAGCGAGTCCAGTCAACTCCAGCACTCCGCGCAGCGCCTCCGGGCAGCGGAGGTTGAACTCCCCGCCCTCGACCTTGCCGGTGTGGACGTGGTCCACCCGGCTGTTGCCGGAGACCTCCACCTGGAGGACCTCCGGCGCCCCGGGCTGCTTGTGCCCGGTGACCTCGCCGATTCCCTTGCGGACAATCGCTTGCCCGGGGGTATCGATGAGGATGTCGTCGTTGCTGTAGGGCGCGGCCGGGGCGTAGGTTAGGCTTTCGCCGACCTTGCCTCCGGCCTCGTAGCGGTTGTATTTAAAGGACGGCAATCCTGTCACCGTCCCATCCCCGGCCCGAAAACTGTCGAGGACTTCCGAAATCGTGCTCGGCGCCGGCTGGGCCGGCGTCTCGGTGTTGTTCGTTGCCAGTTGGGTGTTGCCACCCAACTGGTTGCGGTCGATGACCAGCACTGGCACAGTAGTGCCAGTGCCGTTGGCCACGGCATTGGCCGTGGTGTTGTTGTTCTGGCGGGGCCGCAAGGCCCACACCAGCGCCGCGATCCCCAGGACCGCGACGATGACGAGCCACATCGGATCAATGGTCATCGTGTTCTCTTTCTCCCCGTTTACACTGTCGGGGGCAGTTATCGGGTGGGTGAAACGCCAGATCCAGGCGTTTGCCTGGTCAGCGCTCCACTGTGCATACGAAATTGCGTTCCACTGCTCTTGTCGAGCAGCGACGGAGGATTTTTCGTACTTATCCTTTGCTGGGGTGGTCCGGTATATCACGACCGGTCGCCCGTTTCGGATCACGACTTCTTTGACGACGCGGGTAGCGCCGTCGCGACCATCGCGTCCGTCCCGGCCATTGAGGCCGGATATGCCGGTGTCGCCTTTGGGTCCGGGAGGACCCTCGACAACGACCGGCATGGTTGTGGGCGGCTGGCACTCGGCGTTGAACGCCGGTGCCACCGCTGCCGCGGGCTGGGTTTGGGTCGGCCACTCGGTCGACTCCTCCCCCGCCCATGCCATGTTGGTGGCCACCGCTGCCAGAAGGCAGGCGGTGACCAGGACGATGAGCTTGTGGTGGCTCAATGCCACCACCTCCTTCTTATTTTAGGCAGCGGTGGCCGTCCTGACCCAGCCGCTTCCTTTTGTCCGCCCAGCAGTCACCAAGGACTGGTATCTGGGTCGGGTACCATTCTAAGCGTGAGTGAAAGATTAAAGAAATAGATTCCCGCCTTCGCGAGAATGACAAAGGAATGTTTCTCGATTTCCTGTTTTCAACAGGAGCACTCGAAGAATAACTTTATTTCCTCACTAACGCCTAGAATGGTTCTTTTTGTTAATTAATGCTAAACGCCAACATTATAACAAATAGTTAATATTATGTCAATAGAAAATGACTATTTTCCGCGATAGTTAATAATAGAACTTTTTTAGTTCGTGAACGCTAAATTTGGAATTTGGAAGTTAGAATTTAGAAGTTGGGGTTGTCTTTCTGCTTTATATTCAAAATTCCATATTTTATATTCATATTCCAATGTTCTTAAGAATGTTGGAATGTTTAATTAGAGCGCAGATACTCTATTAATCTATTGATTGTAGCCAGGTTATGCAAAGTTATCAGTCGATGACCCAAAATCTCATTTTCTTTGTACAGATGCGCTAAATAAGCCGTTGATAAGTTATTTTTACACGTCAAACAGGGGCAATTTTTATCAATTACCCTTAAATCTATTCTCTGTTTCTGTTTTCTTAAATCTAATTTTTCGATCAGGAACTGAGATCCTTCACTTCCCACTTCGCCAAGGCTACGCGGGACAAGTCGTTCAGGATGACGGCTGCTACCAGTTTTTTGCTTATCGCTTTTAATTTTATAAGCTATGCCGTGTCGCGCTAATCTGGTTGGCAAAACACAATCTACAAAATCAATCCCCATGTTAATTGCTTTTACAAAATCATTTGGCTCACCTACTCCCATCAGGTATCTGGGTTTATCTTTGGGCAAAATTTTATTCGCGAGCTTTACCACTGACCACATTTTAGTTTTTTCTTCTCCAACAGCTAATCCGCCAATAGCATAACCATCAGGGTTAAGCTTTATATACTCTTTTGCATATTTTTTGCGTAAATCAAGGTAAGTGCCGCCTTGAATAATACCAAATAAAAGGGGTCGTTTGTTTTTGGAGGTGTTTTTCATTTTTTTATCAAAATAAGTTTTGGCAATTTTAAACCATTCAAGACTTTTCGCTGCCGCGTAAGTAGATATTTTTTTGTTTGATTGACCCGGAGGGCAAATATCTAAAGGCATAATAATATCACTGCCAAGATCTAATTGAATATCAATTACTTTTTGGGGCGTGAAAAAATGTTTTGAACCATCAATATGAGAGGTGAACTCCACCCCATTTTCTTTAAGTCTAACTAATGTTTTATTTTTTTTACTGCCCAAGCTGAAAACTTGGAAACCGCCCGAATCAGTTAAAATAATTTTTGGCCAACCCATAAACTTGTGTAAACCACCGGCTTTTTTAATTAATTTTTCTCCTGGGCGCAAATATAGATGATAAGTATTGGCTAAAATGCCTTCAAAACCTAAATTAATTAATTCCCAAGGTGCTACTGATTTAACTGCTCCTACTGTTCCTACGGGAAAATAAAAAGGAGTGGGTAAGATTTTCCCTCGTACTTTTATTTCGCCTATTCGTTTATTACCAATTTGGGATTTGAGAGTAAACATAAAAAATAGAATATAGAATTTTGAATATGGAATTTGGGTTAGGAACACCTTTTTTTAGAAGCAGTGATTAAACCGTTTAATAATTTATGAACACTGTTTATTTTCTCAATAAAATCTTTTTCCGGTTTAAAGTATTTTAGGTCTTTGGCAATTAGTATTTGATTTTTAATTTCAATCAAGGAACCAATTGAATGGTAGTAAAATTGAATTTTTTCTTTATATCCCTTTCTCCCAAAACCTTCGGCTATATTAGAAGTAATAGAAACAGAGGCACGACGCATTTGATTGGTGAGTCCATATATTTCACTTTTGGGAAAACTTTTAGTGATTCTATATATTTCCAATACAAGTTCGTGCCCCAATTTCCAAACTTCTAGGTCTGTAAATGAAGTTATTTTTTGTTTTTTCATTTTTGGGTAAAACTCTAAATTCCAGCTTCTAAATTCTAAATTCTAACTTCTTACTTCAATTCAACCTTGGCACCGGCGGTTTCCAACTTTTTCTTCATTTCTTCAGCTTCTTCTCTTTTAACTTCTTTAGCAACTTCAGCTGGGACATTGTCAGTCATGTCTTTTGCTTCTTTCAAGCCAATTTCTTGGTTAATTTCGCGAATTGCTTTAATAACTTCAATCTTTTTTGCACCAGAATCCGTGATTACAATGTCAACAAGTGCTGATTGTTCTTCTTCTGCAGCAGCTTCACCAGGAGCGGCAGCAGCGACAGCCATAGGAGCAGCAGCTTGAACACCGAAACGATCCTCTAAATCTTTCACTAATTCAGCTAAATCCTTAACAGACAATTTTTCAATTTCACTGATTAATTTTTCAAATTTAGAATTTTCTTTTTTTTCTTCTTTTGTTTCTTCATTTTTTGTTTCTTCTGCCATAATATTGTTTTAGTTTTTAAATAATATAATTAATTTTAAGCTGATTTTTCGGCCTTTTGTTTTAAAATATTAATTAAACCAGCTAAATTATAAGATAGACTGTAATGTAATCCTTGCAAGGGAGAATTGATAAGATAAACCAGTTTGGCACGCAATTCTTCTTTTCCTGGCAGATCGGCGATTTTATCAGCATCATTTGCGTCAATCCATTTGCCCTCAAAGAGCCCCCCCTGGAAAGCGCCTTTCTCATTATCTTTAATAAAAGTTTTAATAAATTTAAATGGCAAAATTTCGTCTTCGGTTGTAATTAACATATAAAAACCTTGGGGCAAATCATTCTCTATTTTATTTTCATCTAAAGCTCGTATTAATAATTTTCGTTTTACAACGTGAGCTGTAATGTTTTGTTCATGGGTTAATTTACGAAATTCTGCCATAGTTTCAGCATCAATTGCATCAAAATTAAAGAAAGCAAAATTTTTTTCTTTTAATTGTGTTGATAAATCTTTAACAATTTGTTCTTTTTGTGTTTTTCTTAACATAATGTTTTAGTTTGTCATCCCAAATTGACTCAATAGAGTCATCCCGAACTTGATTCGGGATCTGGGCCTGTTTCGGGTTTTAGATTCTGAAGCGAGTTCAGAATGACAATTTATAAAAAGATCCTCGCACCATAGCGAGGAAAGTTTTTGATTCCAGTTTTAATCTAATGATTAAAAACTATTATCTAGCAACTTTTTGTTACCTCGGTAGGACTTCTATAAATGCTGAGTTTTTTGAACACAATATTTACGGCCTACTGTCTATGGTTTATATATCTTAACAAATCAAAATTATTTTGTCAATTATTGTTTGGACAATTGTAAATTTAAACTTGGCGAGTGCGTAGTGCAAAGTTTGGCTTTTAGCATTAAATCACCTTTTACTCCAGATGGTTTATGTTGCTTGATTTCTCCTAATAAATAGTTGATGTTTTCAATGATTTTTTCTTCGCCCAATGATAATCTGCCGCAAGGAACATGTAAATTATCAGCGTCGTCAGCTGTTAAAGTTTTTTGACCATTTAATAAATTGGCCACAACTTCTCCAGGTTTATCAGTTAAAGTGCCATTTTTTTCAGTGGGCATTAAACCTTTTGGACCTAATAATTTGGCGAATGGTTTTAATTTTTCAATAAATTCGGAAGTGGCTACTAAAATATCAAAATCAATTATTCCTTTTTTAATATTACCTAAAATTTTTGCACTATCACTATTTGTATTTTCGGCTTTAAAATTTTTAGCTAAAACAGCAATTTTGGGCAATTTAGAAATTGGGGTTGGTGGAGTAACAATAAGGCGGAAGGCAGCTTTTTCTTTACCTTTTTTTAAATTTAGTTTAAGATGCATTTCTACAGTTGGATCCATTTTGCCGATTTTATTTTTAATTAAAAAATCGACAGCTTCATCAATAGTGTAGGTGTCAGCGGTAATTTTTTCTTTGATTTGTTTGTAATTTTTTGAGTGTTGTTTATTCATAGTTTTATTTAGCAACAGTTAAGATAGCAGATTTAAAACAAAAAGTCAAAATATTAAAGGGTTATTGTTTTTTCTTCGTGTTGTTTTTCTTGGATAAATTCAGTAACCAATTCATTTGCTGCATTAATAATTATTTTTAGTTCTTTTTCTTCATCTTTATCAAAATTTTGTAGAACAAAATTTTCAGCAGCTAAATTTTCTGGTTGTGGACCGATCCCTAACTTAAGGCGCCAAAAGTCTTGACCTAATTTTTCAATAATATCTTTTATTCCATTGTGTCCCCCACTTTCGCCACCATTACGTAGGCGGATTTGACCTAACTTTAAATTAAGATCGTCATAAATTACTAAAATTAATTTTGGTTTATAAAAATTAACTAATTTTTTAGTCGCAGTTCCCGAGGCGTTCATAAAAGTTTGTGGTTTAGCAAAAATAATTTTTCTCTCCCCTATTTTTAGTTCGCCGATTGAACTTAAAAATTTTTTGTTTTCATTCCATTTTAGATTTTGATTTTGAGTAAATTGATTTAAAACCATAAAACCAAAATTATGGCGATTTTGCGAGTATTTTTCGCTCGGATTTCCCAACCCAATTATCAGTATATTTTCCATATAATTACTTTTTATTTTGTCATTCTGAATTTATTTCAGAATCTTAAATCAAGAAAACAGATATAGATCCTGAAACGAGTTCAGGATGACATAAGATGCTATTATTTTAATAAATCACCTAATCCCCCACCCATCATTGATTTGCCTTTTTGCGCAACGATTTTTTGAATCGCTTTGCTCCCCTCTTGCAAAGTGCGGACGAGCGCTCGTTCTAAGTTAGTTTTGTTTTGAGGCTCTAATAAACTTTCGTCAATTTCAATGTTTTGTACGTTTTGTTCGCCATTGATTTCCACTTTGATTTTTCCGCCTTCGCCTTCGGCTTCCACAACCGTTTGCCTTAATTCCTTTTGCATTTTTTTGGCTTGCGATTGCAGTTTCATTAATTCTCTCATTTGTCCAAATCCTACCATAATATTTTTTTAGTTTATGATTTAAAGTCTAAAGTTTTTTTACTTAGATTGCAAATTTTTTTGGGATTTTAAGTAGCTTTCAACAAACGGCCAGAGATTGCCATTTAAGACTTCGTTAATTTTAGCGGTTTCGTAATTAGTCCTATGGTCTTTAACCATTTGGTATGGATCAAAAACATAGGAACGGATTTGATTTCCCCATGTGGCTAATTTGCCGGTTTTAAATTCCGCGGTCGCGGATTTTTGTTTTTGCTCTTCTAGCAATTGTAAACGTGATTTTAAAATCTTTAAAGCGGTTTCTTTATTTTTTAATTGGCTGCGTTCGTTTTGGCAGGTGACCACTAATCCGGTTGGTATATGTGTAATACGAACTGCAGAATCAGTTGTGTTAACGGATTGTCCTCCAGCTCCGGCTGATCGATAGGTGTCAATACGTAAATCTTTATCATTAATTTTTACTGTGGTTTTAGTAATTTCTGGAAATACTTCTACTAATACAAATGAAGTTTGACGTAAACCTTGAGAATTATAAGGACTTTTACGGACAATGCGGTGAGTTCCGTTTTCGCTTTTTAATTTACCATAAGCATTTTCGCCACTAATTTCGTAGGTGGCATTTTTAATACCACCTTCTTCATTGGGTTGTCTGTCTAAATTGATTGTTTTTAAATTAGTCATCTCAAAAAAGCGTAAATACATTTTTTCTAAAATCCCAGCACAATCACAAGCGTCATTGCCACCAGTTCCTGCCGAAATGGATAAAATCGCGTTTTCGTGATCGTGAGATCCAGTAAATAGTGCTTCTTGTTCTAAAAGTTTTAGATCGTCTTCATTACCAGACTCAAATTGATCAATTATTTTTTTAATTTGCGAATAACGAGTGGCGATTTGATTGGCTTCAGCTTTTTGCCAAAAATCAGGTTGTCCCATTTTTGTTTCTATGTCTAAAAGTTCTTTCTTTTTTTCTCCAATCTGTAAAATTTTACTTAATTTTTCTTTATCCATAGATTGATTATATCATTAATAAAGAACCTCGCAACTGTTTTGCGAGGTATCTTTACTTTTTAAATTAAAGCTTTTTTTAGCTTTTATATTTGCGGTTTAATCTCTTAAACCAAGCGAAATTAACAGCACCAAAAAGCAAGGAGAAAGGCAATATTAAGCCTAAACCAGTTGAAGGAAGAGCTTCTGGTTTTTTAATTTCTGATTGACATTTAACTTGTGTGGCAACACTGGCTTTAAGAGTATTTTGGGGACTGATAAGAAAAGCATCGTTTTGAAATTTAGAAGCACAAATTAATTTTTCCATGGTTTGAACTCTAAAATTGATGGTTCCTTTATCGCCTGGTTTTAATTCAAAATTTAAACCAGTTTTATTGAACAAGTCAGTGCTAAAACCAACAAGCTTATTGTTAATTTTTACAATACCTGTTTTGTTAAGATAATTAACGACGCTTGGCAAGTTGTCGGTAATTTTTATTGTTTGAGTTAAATCTCCAGTGTTTTGAAAGTGAATGCGGTATTCTAAGACATCACCTGCAAAAATTTGGTTGTTAGTTAGCCAAATCTCATCATTTTTGGTAATGTTTAACACTTCTTTAGTAATGGTGTATTCGGGTTTTACGGCTGGAATTACGCGGACATAAACCAAAGCATTATCTCTAATAATATCGCAACAAGCTGTGTGAGCTTCTGACCAGTTTTCTAAAGTGTAATTGCCTGGTGCGAATTCTCCCACCTGAGCTTGAAAAATAACAGTTTTGGTTTCTTGGGGTGCGATACGATCAAAACTCCAATTAAGTTGAGTAACACCGTTGTTATTGCCGATAAAATTACTTTGATCGCCTAAAAAGCTTAGTCCGGCTGGTAAATAATCAATTAATGTTAAATTAGTAATATCTAAATCGCCAATATTTTTTATATTTATTTTGAATTCAACGATTTCTTGAGGATCAGCAGTAGTAGTGTTAAGAAAAAGAGCTTCATCGCGAGAAATATTGCGAACAGTTTTGTCGATAGTGGGGATAGCCGTATGATCAACTGCAATAATAACTTTAGCAGTGTCAGAGACATTTAAATCGCCACTAATTGCTTGAGCAGTGTTAATTAATGTGGCATCACCTGTAATACTGACACGCGCTTGAAAAATAACGTAAAATCCATTTTCAATGCCAGGTTTTAGGTTGGGAATGCTAACACCATTTCCAATAATTCCATCTGATAATTGAGAATTTACACCACCGCGTAAAATAGAAGTTGATTGTTCTACATAAGTTAATCCTGCTGGTAAAATATCTTTAACTAAAACATTATCTAAAATTGCTTCACCTGGATTATGCACAAATAAGTTAAAAGCAACAAATTCGCCTTGACCGGCAGTAACTTCTTTTTGCCAATTGCTAGTTCCTTGA
>JAQVDI010000021.1 GCA_028698375.1 Patescibacteria group bacterium
TGGGGATTGGCATTATTAGAACCAAGCGAAATTTCTAAAACACTTTCGATTTCTTCCGTATTATCAATATTAAATAAACCATCTAAATAAAAATCTGTGCAAAGAGGAGGATCAGGAGGGTCGTTTCCAAGATTACCTGAATCGCATACTTCTCCCTTCAGGCCGTATTGTCCATCAGGAATTTCTGATTCCGGGATGTTAGTTTGCAAAACATAAGTTAATTCTGACTGATTAAGTGCCAGGGCTGAACCAATTTGTTCTCCATTAAAATCTAGTAGATAAAGACTATAATTTAATGCATCATTATTGGGATCTGTCGCAGCATTCCATAAAATTTCTATATCTCCGGCATAAGTACCGCCAGAAACTGGTGTAACAAAAGAAGTATGATTGGGAGGCAAATTTGGTAATTCGTTATAATAAAAAGATGAAATTTTTGTTCCTGTTTGACCATCTTGAATCGCTGTTGTTACAACTTTCACTCCATCTCTAATCCCCTCCGCCTCTGATCTTCTCGCAATATGTATATGTGCGTCAGGACATCCAGATTGAGCTATTGTTGTCCAACCAGATTGATTGCCAACAAACCAATGACCGCTGTTATCACACAAATTCGCTTGATGATAGCGTAAATCCCAACCCCTATTAGTATTAGGAGAATTAGCATAAGCAATAATCCAAAAATCGCCATTAATATCTAAATTTTTTGTGCCAAAAGTCGCTGAATTATTAGCAGATAAAGCGACTAAATGATGGGAAGAATTTTCAGTATGCGTATGATCAAAATCATCATTTTTATTAATTGAGCCTACAAGCTCAACTCCAGATTTATTTCGCCAATCTTCTTCAAAATAAGAAAGATCGTGACCCGCCTCAACTAAATAAATATCAAGATCGGCTGAATTAACAGCCGATCTACGATAAGCATTGATCTCAACCCAAAAAGTCATATTAGCAGTTACTGTAAAAGGATTCTTAAAATGCATTAAATGGTAGTTATTCCGTCTAATATCAAGATTCTGCGGAGGGTTATCCCAAGTTGTGGTCGAAGGAGCAAAAAAAATTTCTGGATAAATATTATCTGGATATATATTTTGGCTTTTCCATTTATCTAAATCAACATTGTAAGTCATTGTTTTGGAAATTGTCTCAGAAAAAGGCTGACCATTGGCATAATAGTTCCAAGCATTCCCTCCATCACCATTGATCCCAGAAACTCCAATTGTAGCTGAATTATTTGGCGATAATTTTTCTATATTAGTCAAGATGTTATAATGATCAAAAATGGAAATATCCAATAACGGGTCGAAAACAACTTCGGTGATTTCAGGAGCATCTGAAGCTTCAACTTTTTTCAAACCGAAAAATAAACCACAAAATATTAATAAAAAAAGAACGCCCCAAAGAAAAGCCTTTAATCTTGGTTCTTTTGGGATCTTTTTTAAATAATTAATTATTTTTTGTTTGATAAATTAAACTTATTTAATTTTTATATTATAACACATGAGACAATAAAGGTTGAAAAAAATAAATTTTTCATATATCTTATTATTGTCGTCTAATATTCCGGGGTAGCTCAATGGCAGAGCAATTCGCTGTTAACGAAAAGGTTGAGAGTTCGAATCTCTCCCCCGGAGTTTTAGCATCAGGTTCTGATAGACTAGTTCCCCATCAAATTAATAGTTTAATTGGAAAGAATATAAAATTAGACATTGAGCCCGGAGTTTCTAAGCATAAGTAAATCTTATTTATTTCTTTTTTAAAATAGAACGTAATTTGTTTTTTAGTTCTCGGCTACGGCAATGTTTTAATAAGCCCCAATAAGATTGCACTGTTTGATAAAATTTTTCTTTACTAATTAAATCCTTAGCTAATAAATCTTTTTTAATTTTGATCTTTTTAAGCATTCGCCTAGTTGTTTTTGGCCGCAAAATAGAGTAGTGAGGATAAATAATATAACCTAAAAAATCGATGCCTTGATTAAATCGACGTAGAATAATTTTTCGCGGATGTAATTTAAGTTTTAATTTTTGCTCTAAAAATTTACCCAACACTGGAATAATCTCAAGTAAATGTTGTTTATCCCGGCTTAAAATTAAAAAATCATCGGCGTAGCGCAAATAATATTTTTCTTTTAAATCTCTTTTTACAAATTGATCCAAAACATTTAGATAAACATTAGAAAAAAGTTGACTGGTCAAATTGCCTAGAGGCATACCTTTATTACTTAAATCAGTAAACAAAGAGCCTATTTTGTAATTATTTAAATTAAAACTAAAAATTATTTTCTCTAACAATTTAATCACCTTTTGATCTTTGATTTTAGTTTTAAGAAGATTTAATAGAATACGTTGATCAACGGAATGAAAAAATTTTTGGATATCACATTTTAAAACCCAAACAGTCTTCGTGTTATTTTTTGATAGCTTCCAAGCAAACTGATGGAAGCGAGTAATCGCTTTATGTGTGCCTTTTTCTTTTCGTGAAGAATAAGAATCAAATATAAAAATTGGTTCGAAAATTGGTTCAATTTGTCGCATGATTGCGTGATGTAAAACACTATCACGCACCAAGGCCTTATGGATTAACCTTAATTTTGGGTCGGTGATATAAAAAGAAACATAGATACCATGTGTGTAGGTTTTGGTTTTTAATTCTTGGTATAATTGGAAAAGTTCATCTTCAACATCAAGAGCAAAGACTTGCACATCAGCTTTACTCATCTTGCCGCTTTTGAATTCCTGCCAGGAAAATAATAAATTCCCCAGATTAGTAATTTTTTCATATAAACTATGCCGACCAACGCGCCCGACGAAATCTCCATCATCCATAAGGCCTATGATTTTTATTTAGCACTTAATAAAGTCATTAACACCATTCCTAAAAAAGATCGTTTTACCATTGGCGTTAAAATAGAAAAAATGAGTTTGGACTTGATAATCAACTTTTATCAAGCCAACCACCATAATGGTCGAAAAAGATTAGAAATTTTAGATAAAGCTGATTTAAAATTAAAAGTTTTAAATATGCTGGTGAGGGCACTTCATGATCTTGAAGATATTAATAATAAAAAATATCTGCGTTTAGAAGCGCGGCTAAAAGAAATTGGTAGAATGTTGGGTGGCTGGATTAAAGAGACACATAAATTTTAGATTTCGGGAGAAAGAAACACCAAGATTGTCATTCGAATTGTCGGGTAGCGCGTTGTTGACATTGACACCATCGGACTTGAAGTTGCCAACATTGACCAGGTTACCATCGGAATCACGACGTTTCTTTTGCACTCTTCCAACAAAGGCAGCAGCAGTGTAATTCGTTTCAATAATTACAAACCGACGAAAGACATCCGCTTGTATAAAGATGTGGCCATATAACTCGGCGCTAGAAGTGTGCAAGCAGTCTAAAATTTGTGGGGCGAGATAAATCCTTGGACTTATCTACATTAGCCGTGATTAATATAGCACAAAAAAAATCGCGGCGGAAACGGGAGCAGGGAATCAAAGGTTCAAAGCAACAAAGTCCAAAGGATCAACGACTGCGGGAGAAAGAAACACCAAGATCGCCATTCGAACTGCCGGGTAGCGCGTCGTCGACACCGACACCATCGGACCCGAAGTAGCCAACACCGACCAGGTCCCCAACGGAATCACGACGAGAAGTCCAAGAATATTGGTTCGGTAAAAGTCTAGTCCCATTAACTTGAAAATAAACAATTAAATCATATAAAGACTCAACCGGAGACTGCCTTAATAATTGAGTTATCTTTAAATTTGAAAGGATTTCGGAGGCTCGCTTCCATTCGAATTCATCAGAACTCTCCACAATCGCATCAATACCAGCTTTTTCTCTATTGAATTCCGCTATGGCTTCGGCATATTCCGGCGAGAATGGCCCACCTTCCAAAACTTCAGTTTTAAAATAATCAATTAATCTTTGAGTTTGCTCTAAATAATTTTTACTGGTGGATTCAGGAACTAATTCTTTAGAAACTAAGGCCCAGCCAGACTCAATAGTTTCAGTAAAAAAGTCTTCATCCTTATACCAATCAGTATTATATAACACCTTGCCACCATCTTTGGTTTTTTCTTCTAAAATATCACCTATTTTTTGCATTGTAAGTGGCATGCCATCAACGGCTTGATCAACTCGCAGAATTAACATTTGGCCTAATTCTTTAGCCCGTTTCAATTCTTCAATTGGAAAAGGAATGGCTGGGATATCTTTGATTTCGACTGCGCCATTAAAAGCTAAATTGATTTCTTCTGGTCCTATAAAATCAGCCCCAAAGATTCGTTTAGCTTCAACCATTTTTTCTGAAACTTCGCCCTCGGCTGGTACAATTCTAAAAAGTTGCTTCAGCGAATGAATCTTTTGTAAAATAGCGGCATAATCTTCTTCAGTTCTTGCAGTTCTTTTTAAAGCAACAATTTCTTGGGCTAAATTTAAACCTTGAGTTTCTTTTTCATCTGGTTTAATACTTGGTTCGGTTTCAGGCATAATTTTCTTTTATATATTTTATCAAGATTGTCTGTAAAAATTTTGGCGCTGGAAAGGAGCAGGAAAGGGAATCAAAGGTTCAAAGTTAAAAAGTACAAAGGATCAACGACTGCGGGAGAAAGAAACACCAAGAGCGTCACGCGAATAGCCGGGCCGCGCGTCCGTGACCACGACACCACCGGACCCGAAGCCGCCAACACCGACCAGGCGACCATCGGAACCACGACCGTTGGTCCAAGTATACTTATCACCTAATAGTCTTTGGTCGGTAGTCTGACAGTAAACTGCTAAGTCGTATAATGCTTCGGCTGGAGTTTGGCGTGTAAGGTTATTAATTCTTAAGCTAGCCAACATTTCTCCTGCTCTTTTCCAATCCGAACTAATCAAACCTTCGATAGTTCCTTTTTGCGCTAGAAATTCATTGATTGATTCCTGATATTCAGAAGGCAAAGTAGCACCAGAAAAAACTTGATTGGTTAAATAGTCAACTAAAGATTGTGTCTGTTCTAAATAATTTTTGCTAGTGGTTTCGGGAACTAGTTCACGCGAAACCAAAGCCCAGCCACCTCTGGCTTGCTCAGTTTTATAAAAACTTTCATCTTCATACCAACAATCTTCTTCCAACTTCCCAGTTGAAGGATCAAAACGATAAAGTAATTTTTGGCCATCTTTTAACTTGCCACTTAATTGTTCATTAACTTGTTTTATACTCATAGATAAACGCAGAATCAAAATTTGATTTAATTCTCTAGCTCTTTCTAGTTCAGCTTTCGTGAAAGGAATTTCTGGAATCACAATTTCCTCTTCAATATTGAGTGCTGCTTTCACCTCTTCTGGGCCAAAAAATCTCGTTTCACCATCTTTATTCATAATTTCTTTGGCTTCACGCATAGCTTCGGCAATCTCTGCTGAAAGCATGGTTTCTTTAGGAGCAAGCACTTCCTTAATTGCTTCCGGAATATCTGGGCTACCCATTAATTCTGTCAGTTCGCTTTCGACACGGCTTCGACTATCACTGATTTCAGGCTCAGTTGGTTCGGCGAATTCATCAATATCAATATGCTCCACATTTGATAAAAATCCCAATTCAGAAGGCAGAATATATGGTCTGCTAGCATCAGCACCGCGAATGTTATCACTAGCGATTGGTCGAAAAAAATTAGTTTCATCTTGAGCCGTCAAATCAAAACCAAATACTCTCAGAATTTTAACAAAAACTTCTCGCTCTTGAGGTAAAGCTTTAAGATGAGGATTTTCATTAATCTCTCGATCTAAATTCATTCTTAAATGTTCGGCGAATGTTCTGCCAGAAACTCCTTTAACTAACCTAAAAAGTGTTCCGGAATCAAAAAAAGTTTTGGTTAAATGAATCTCGGCGCCACTAGGCTCAATTTGCCGATATAAATCACTTTGTCTCTGCTCAGGGCTGAATCTATCTTCAAAAGCTTTTTGAGTAAATTCGGCGGCTCGACAAAGTTGGTCAATCATTTCCACATTAACTCTTGATAAAGGAATATAGCCAATTTCGTGGATGAAAGAAGATAATAAAATCATTTTGGCTTCTTCACTATCTAAAAAGGGCACATCAATTGACACAAATTCTCGAGCAATGGCTGGATCCATTTCTTCTCGTTGTTGATGCTGTTTAGAACGTAAATTACCAGTTGAAATCTCCAAAAAATTTTCTTTGGTAAAAACTTGGCCATTAAAACCCGGTAAGTTGATTGGTTCACCGGCATGAGCCTGATAAATTCTTTTTAATGAAAGTTGGGAAGCAGTTTGGCCGGACGTATATTCATCATTAATAATACCTCTGGTTTCACCAGACAAAACTCTAGCATAAGGCCCTTTCTGCATAGTACTCTCAATGCCGCCTTCGGGATTAGTTTTAATGATTGGTTTACCAAATAAATCACGAATTGTGGTTTCAGAAGACCAAGAAACAACTTCAAATCGATTTTCTTGACCTAAGATTTGTCGCATCGCAAAAACCGCCAAAGAAGTTTTACCGGTGCCAGTCGGACCACCTAAAAATATTTTATAACCAGCACTTGTTAATTCACTAATCCGATCAAATAACATTTGGCGCGATTCGGTCATAGCAAAACCATAATCCCGCATTTGACTTTTAGTTTTTAATAACCGTTGACTTTCCAATAAACCTAATTGTTGATAATTCAATCCGGCTTCTTGCCTAGTGACTCTTAGTTTTAAAGTACCTATAATTTCTAAATATTTGCCCAAATTACTGCTGATCATGCCAGTTGGTAAAGCGGCACTTTGGGGATCAAGATTTTTGGGCTCATTTTGGATCTGGCGATACCTGGCCCTGGCACTATCAATAGCGTTTTCTAAAGCAATTAAATTGGTAATTTTAGTCCTGGCGCTTTTTCTTAAAAACCTTTCTTGGTCAAATACTCTGGAAAATTCTTGTCTTACTTGGGGGTGAGAAAAAATTTCGACAATATCTGTCTCAATTTTTTGATCCACTTCAGTTAATTCTGCTTCTTCAGAAAAGGCTTGTTTTTCTTCATCTAACTGACTTAAGAAAGTGTCAGCTAACTGATCACCATGTTTGTCTTTAAAAGTATCATATTCTTCAACTCTTGTTCTTTTTTGTTCACTAGCTAGCTTGTTTTGAGGCGAAACCAAATATTCGTCGGCTAAAGCCATAGCGTTCAAAAGCATGGCGTCGATTTGATCCTGGCGTAATTGTCCTAATGAAACACCAGACTCTAACTCGGGCTTATGCCGATACAAAATTCTCCTAATTAAATGACCCGCCGGATATATTGTTGATCGGCGTTCGTAAGATGGACGACTTTCGTCAATAGGTTTAATCAATTCTCCTTCTGAAAATTGCTCGGGCATAATTTTATTTTAAAATCTAAAATTTATTTGATATTAAGTTGCCGAAACTGGGCAGTTTTTTTAATCGCTTCCCATGATTTTACCATTTGTTTGTGATGTTTCGCAACCGCGTACTCCACGTTATCCACCACCACCGCTGCATCAGGATTATCTTCATCGCTAAAAATATCAGCTACTGGACGAGAATTTTCCGTAAAGCCAATAGCGTTAACAATTACGCCCATCTTTCTTAATTCCTGAACCAGCCTTCTTGATTTAGCTGTGCCTTCGGTATTTAAAGAGTAGGAACAAGACTCTTTACCACAAACACTACACCAAAGATTACCATCGCTAATAACAGTCAAAGTTTTTACCATCTCACCTGATTGAATTTTTTGAACCATGTCTGGCCGGGCAATTAGGGCATCTCTGTAAGCCGCTAAGGCATCAACCATGTTGCC
Organism: Patescibacteria group bacterium; assembly: GCA_028698375.1. GTDB lineage: Bacteria > Patescibacteriota > UBA1384 > JAGGWG01 > JAGGWG01 > JAQVDI01. The sequence continues at coordinate 7,809 of JAQVDI010000021.1, forward strand.
TGCTCCTTGCTGGGTTGATTCCAAAAGAGCAAATAATTCTGAAAGTTGCGTCATAGTAATCTCTCTTTCACCAGTTGTTAACTCTCGATATAAATCATTACCATGAATCGAAAAAAGATGATTACTGATAAAAGGCAGCTCCATTAATTCTCCAGCATAATATTTAAGTTGCTGATTAATTTCAAAACCATGATAAAGAGCTGACATCACAAATTGTCTTTGGTATTCTTTTAGTTGGTGACCAAAATTATCTCGCGTGTCCATGGAGGCAGTTAAATCAAGCAAAAAATCATTAGAAAAATCAATGGGCAATTTTATTTCTCGCTCACCTCTTCTCACTTTTTCAAAACCGTAAGGGTCATCACTACTAGCCAAAAGATCGATGGTGGTTGAGGCCGGATCAATTAAATCATCGCCCATGCTTTGACGCGTAAACATTCTTTTACTTTTATCCGGTAAACGATAAGCCACCAAAAAAAGATCAAAAAATTTCTGCCATTCTTCTCCCAAGGTTGAGTCACTAGTGCCGTCAATAGTATTTTCCTTAGCAATTCTTATACTATTTACTTTTTCAATATATTTAACTACTTTTTCCCAATCTTGCAAACTAATGCCATATTCATTTAAAAATGCTTCTGCCATGGCTTTTTTGGATTCTTGCTCAGTACCTGCAATTTCCTCATATTTTTTCTGTAAATATTCTTGAAATTGTGCATATTGCTCATCAGTTAAACTCAAGCCTTCTTCTTCAACCTCGCCTTCAAAATTAGTTTCGCCATCTTCAACCTGCTCCCGCATATTTTCGCCGCTACTACCACTCCCTTTTTCTTTTTCCTTTTCTTCTTTCTCTTCGTCTTCTTTTTTGGGCGGAGTGGCATCAATTCTTTTCCAATAACCAAGACTTGCATCAAAATATTCACACCAAGCGTGTTTGGTACCAGCAATAGGTGCAAAATCAAAACTGCGATCCGAAACATAATAGCCAGTGACAATTCTCGCTGGAATACCCAAATATCTTAGCTGAGCCACTAAATAAAAATTAGCCACATCACAATCCGCTTTTTTAATATTTTCTAATTCCCTAAAATAATTTTGACCAGCTTGAGCCAGCGTTGTGCCAATCTCCGTGCTATTAACATATTCGAATCCTTGGTGGATAGAACTCACCAGTCTTTTGGCTTTAGCCGTTGCCGAAATATTCAGCTTTCCTAATTCCTCTAAATCACTAAGCTTTTGCGGTAAAAATAAATCATTATTTGCCAAAAAAGAACTTTCTTCTTGGGTCGGTGAAGCCAATAAAAAACCGGGTGTTTCTTGGCTAATGATAAATTCAAAAGAATATTCTTTAGTAACATTATTTTGGTTAGCAATTTCACTAAGCGCTAGAAAATAGATTCCTTTGGCATCTTTTTTAATAACTA
>JAQVDI010000022.1 GCA_028698375.1 Patescibacteria group bacterium
AGAATAGTTGAAATGCTCGCCCTTATTATCAACCAAAACCGTTATCGTTCCGGGGTCGATAATGTGGTAAAAATTAGTTAAAGGGGACGCTACACTTTTATTCTGATAATTGGCGATAATGTTTGTTTTGAAATCAACCACCTTCCGTTCCGGGAACGGCAGGCGGTTAATTGCATGGAGTAATTCCGGAGACAATAATATGGTAAAAACAAAAAAACAAACAAGCGCGCATTTAATAATTTACATTAATGTCGCGCGCTAAAATTTAAATATCTAAAATCCTCTCAAAATCTATCTAATTTACTAGGATGAATGCCAATTTCTTTTTCCATTAATCTTTCAACTTCTTTTTTTGTCTTTCCCCATTTTTGGATTTCAAAAAATTTATCGTAAAAACCCCAGGGCTTGTTGCCACCCATTTCGCGGTATTGTTTAATTAATTTATAAGCTAAAATAAAATTTTTTAAGTTACCAGAATTGACAATAATAGAAGCCGCAAAATAAAAATCTTCTTTTTGTTTTAAAACATTATTTTTAATCAAAAATAGAACTATTCGTATTCTCTCATCACATTTTCCTTTAAAAATATAATAAGGAAATTTAATTTTAGAACATGCTAAAGAATTGCCATATTTTTTAGCAATGGCAAAACGTTCTTTCTGATCTTCTTTATGAAAATCTTTTAAAAGCTGAGAAATTATTTTGTTCATATTATTTTTAAAATTAATTGGGGATGATTTTCATCCCCATTAGTTAGCGATAAGCATTGCCGCAATAGCTTCTGCTATTTGTTCTTCAGTATTTAATTGTACAAAATACCATTGGCCTTCAGGATTAATTTCCAGAAAAACATATTGGCCAGTTGGCGTCACGATCATATCAATACAACCAAAACGCAGTTGCAGCCTATTCATTAAAGCATAAATTTTTTGTTTAATATTAAGTGGCAATTCAGTCAATTCCATTTTTACTGTAAAATCATCAGTGAGCGGTTTTCTTCTCCAATCCAACGTTGTTGCTTCATCTTCTTGAGAATATAATTTGACCGGAAATATATTGTTACCAACCACCGTGATGCGTAATTCATAAGCCTTAGGCACAATTTCCTGAAAAATTGCTGGCGATTTACAAACTGATTCAATTTGTTCTAAATGTTCTGGGGTTACTTTATTTGTATAAATTACATGATCAAAAATTGGACTCGTTGCCAAAAGCTTTACCACAATTTTGCCTTGATGATTCTGATAGAATTGCTTAACTTCATTAGGATCTGAAGTAATCAGAGTGTCTGGCAAAACAAAACCAGATTGAGAAGCAATAACTAATTGATATGGTTTATTTTCTGCAATTTGCGTTGACCAAGGATCGTTTAAACGATATTTATTCCTACTGATAGACCATAAAGCCTGGCGCATTGCTAAAAATTGACGTTCAACAAAATGTCGATATTCTGCTGGCGTTTCTTCCAGTAATTCTCTGGGCAAATGTGGCTTCAGATACCAAATAGCGGAAAAATCATCTATGGTATATCGTTTCCCATCAATCGCCACATAAAAACTGACTCCACCATGAATAATTTGAAAACCCAGAAATTCTCCGCTAAGACATTGATCTTGTTTGAAAAGAATTGCATCATGCCCATTTTTTCTTAATGCTTTTTGAACTGCCAGGAAAGAATTAACTTCATAATTGCTAGAATTGCCAATAGCCAAAATCATTCTTATCACCTCCGTTTTGTATTAAGAGTTGGCGGGAGCATAGCTCCCGCCATAGCGCTAGGCGGCGTCGGCGCCATCGATGTCGTTCCAGGTGCCACTGGTCGTGGGGGCGATAGCACCTTTTCGCTCTTCGAGGAACAACAGTATAAACGGCATAAACACCACCTCCTTTCAAGGTGCTGTCTTTAGGTAAAAACCCGAAGATTAGCTTAATGATATTAATGTTTTATTTTTTTGTCAAATTTTTTATTAAAATATTTTACTAATTTTGTCAAATTAATTTTCTAATTAAAACCGTTATCACCCCCGGGGTAATAATATGGTAAAAAAAGATATCACAAACTAAAAATGCTTTATTTTTTACAGAAAATAGATTACATTAATTTAATGAAACAAAAACAAATTCCCGAATTATATATTAAAGAAAATTTAGAAAAAGAAACAAAACAATTTTATAAATTTTTGCATCACCAAAAATTCCCCCAACATCGCTACATGATTTTAGAATCGTTACCCGGATTGAAAAAAAATCTTAAATCAAAAATAAAATTATCTAAAAAGGACGAACTAAAAATTATTAAACAATTTATTTCAGAATTTAGAAAAAATCATCAAATAAAAATTAATTTAATAATTAAAAAATCTCAACAATTAAATAAAACAAAATTTAAAAAATCAATAAAAATTCTGGCTGAGTTAATGGACTATCAATGGCCTAATAAAAAAATAGTTTACACAGCTATCCCAACCATTCTCCCTTTTTCACCGTTTGAGAATCCCACTTTTTATTTTTCTATCTTAGGACAAATCTATGGTAAAAGCGCTAAACAGCGCGACATAATTTTTGTGGCTATTCATGAAATTTCCCACTTTCTTCTTTTTGACATTTTAGAAAAAATTTATCAAAAGCCATTAGAAAAAATTATTAGCTCAACTAGTCTATACTTTTTAAAAGAAGCCATAACTCCGGCCTTAATGAATCAATCGAAAATGAATAAAATTTTAAAATTAAAAAAATATCGTGGCAATCCCAACGTAAAATATATACGCATTAAATTTAGTAATAAAATTATGACTTTAACTGAATTATTGAGTCAAATTTACATTCAAAGAAAAAATAAAGAAAAAAAAGATTTTGAAGAAATTATAAAAGAAATGATTCAAATCATTAAATCTATAGAACCAGAAATTAACAAACGTGATGAGCTTTGGAATAAATTTGGTGGTTCTTTAATAAAAAACAAAAAACTCTTTAGAAAATACGCTAATCCTATAAAAATAAAGTAACCGGGCGACCGTAGTCGCCCGGCGTGCTGGGGACCGATGGAGTGCTACTTGTTGTCGCACTCTTCGCAGTTGTAATTGCAGTCATAGCAATCGCATCCTGCCTCATCAGTCCCGATGCCGGAGGCATCTGCCAGAAGCGAGTCAAACCCGGGTTTTGGCATAACTCCTCACCTCCTGTTAATATCTAAGCATATCATTTCTTTTTTGGCAAGCTCTAAAAGGAAATCTTGTGGGTCTAACCCATTCCAATCTATATTATCAACTGTATAAGTTTGTCCAGGCCTAAATTGATCAATAACTTTTGTGCCCGTTTGGTCAAGATAAACGCGAGACATTTTGCCCACCATGACTATTGAGCCAAAAAATTCTTTTCTATATCGATAACGATTCACCCGAAAACTTTTGATTTCGGGAGATTGTTCTTTTCCTATTGAATGAGACATTTTTATACGTTTTTCGCAGTAAGGCACATCCGCGGGAGAAGCATAAGGATCTAATGCATCCAATGCACCTCTGCGCATTTTGGCTTCCATCCGACAACCACCGCCACAATGCAAAAGTAAGGGACAACTTTTACAAGTGGCCGGTAGGAAATTACCCTGACGCCAATTTTCCATCCTTGACCAAATAGTTGCGATATCTTCGGAGAAGATATCCCCGTAATTAATATCTAAATGAGAACATGGCCTGACCTTACCATCGCTAGCTATTGTGCAAGAAGTCACACCAGCCAAACATCGGCGATTGATAAATTCTGGATATAAATCTACATCTTTTATCCCACAAAGCGGATAGCTTTCCAATACGTCAATATCTAAATCAAGTTCTTCTCCGACTTCATGAAGATCTCTTAAATAACTTCTGAATTCATTGAATGTCAAAGACAACCCAGAAAAGTCATAACAATTTCCTGGACATCCAGCTTTGGTTGCACAAAACTTTCTAACCCCAAGCGAACATACTAATCTGGCAGTTTCTTTCACTTGATCAAAATTAAAACGCGAAACCACCATATTAACAACCACATGAAAACCCAACTCTAAACATAGTTGGATATTATGAGTTGTTTGCTCAAACGAATCTGATCTTTGAGTAATAGCATCATGAATTGCGGCAGTTGGGCCCATGACCGAGGTTAAAACATTTCGCAAACCTAATTTGTATAATCTACGAGCATAATCGCGATTCAATGATCTTAAATTAGAGTTAAGGGAAATGCCCATGCCTAACCTTGAAACTTGCTCAAGACATGAAAACAAACCTTTTTTATTCAACAATGGTTCTCCCCCGGTGATAATTACATCAAAAACTTCTGCTTCCGCCAATTTCTCTAAAATAAATTTAACCTGATTAGAAGAAAGACCTCTTGCCAATTGTGAGGCAAAATCTTTTCTCCAAAAATTATAACAGTGGAAACAATTATTATCACATATATTTGTCAACTCAAGTTGCACTGTCAATGGCGATTTAAGAGTTTTATACATAATTCTATTCTCCTTGCCAAAGAACATTGCTGATTTTAAAATAAAATAATTACTCTCTTTTGTCAAATTTTTTATTAAAATATTTAAACCGGTTATCACCCCCGGGGTGATAATATGGGAAAGATAATAAAATAAAAAGGGCAAATAATTAAATCTACCCTATTAAAAAGGGAACGCTACACTTTTATTCTGATAATTGGCGATAATGTTTGTTTTGAAATCAACCACCTTCCGTTCCGGGGACGGCAGGTGATTAATTGCATGGGGTAATTCCGGAGACAACAATATGGTAAAAATAAAAAAACAAACAAGCGCGCATTTTAAAACTATTATAACCCCCCGGGATGATAATATGGTAAAAATTGAGACGAAAAAATGGACAAACCGTCGCGGCAGGCATTTCATTTTATAAAATTATGTTCTCCGCAAGGTCGAACAATAATAAGAGGTTAGCCCGCCGCTCACTAAATCAAAATCACATATCACTGCTCCAAAAATTTTGCTATTTGATTTACAATCTGTTCTTTTTGTTTATGATTAATTTTGAACTCTTCTATATATGGCTCAATAATCAAATGAATAATCTCATGTTTGATTATTCTTATAAAATCAAAGTCTAAATTTTTATTTATAAAAATCTCATTGGTTTTAGAATCATAAAAACCCCCGCAACCATAACCGGTAATTTTTATTATAATTTCTTTCTCGCTTTTTAAATTGAAAAAAGAATCCACTTTTTTTAAAAAATCTTTTTTTTCTTTTTGCCATTTTCCTATAAGCTCTTTGAAAAATTCTTTATAAATTTTCTCGTCAAATTCTTCTTCGACTGACTTTTTAGGTAAAATAAAAGGGATTTTTTGAGATTTAAAAAAATCTATATTTTTCTCTATAGATTCTATAATTTGTTTTTCTTCCCTTATCGAACAAACCTGAAAATTAACTTTTAACATATAAAATATTTTTGAAAATAATCGGGGGGCAGTAAGCCCCCCGAGGGTTCAGATCTTGCAGACCGAACACGGGCAGTAGGTGCAATCGCACTTGCACTCGCAGAAGCTGCAGCGAGCAGCCAGGCTCCCCGAGCCTCTAATCTGCAAACCTGTGGGGCGAGATGACGGAACATCTCCTCGCAAGTTGAGTGTCGCCAACAGCTTACTCATAATCATCACCTCCTTGATATAATTATAACAATTCTTCTGGTTTATACAAGGCCCAACGCAATGGACAACCACCACCACATTCTTGATAATCTTGACATTGGACACATTTTGGCAATGGATATCTAACCATTTGTTCATAATATTCGCTCACTTGTGGTGAATTAATTAATTCAAGCAAAGAATCTGCATCTGAATAATCAATACCACAATGCCCTATTGGGTAATCAAACAAACCATTGCACATAATAACATTACCATTAGTATCAAAAACCAAACCTTCTCTTTTTAACACATGACAAACACTAGTAATTTGATTTCTTTCTTTTAATAATTCAATGAAACCAATCGGCCACAAATAAAATGGGATACTCATTTCAAAAACCAAATGGCCAGAAGTAATATTGTGAAGTTGTGGATAATCATGAACTATATTTTTTACAAGCTGATGTGGCTCCACCATATATTTTCCAGAAGGTTTATGATTCATGAAAACCGTGGAACAAAAATCAATTTTGACCATTCTCGCTCCACAATCAATGGCAAATTGCACAATTTCGGGTAGATTCTCAGCATAGAAAGAATTATAGGTAATACTAACACCAGTTTCAAAATGCTCGATAGCCCGCGAAATCCCTTTTTTAACAATATCAAATTGTTTTACTTCTGCGACAGCAACCAACTGTTCAGAATTTCCAGCCTTCAAAGAAATTCCAACCATATCATTTGGTGATTTAAGATATTGTCTCCAATAACTATCAAAACCAAATCTCATTGCGTTGGTAACTAAAATTGTTTTAACTCCATAATCCCTACACAAATCATTTAATTTTGCGAGATCTGACCAAAGAGTCGGTTCACCACCAATAATTAAAATTGTTTTAACTCCAATTACTGAACAAACATCAACCAATTTTTGGGCTAATTGCCAATCCATTTCTTGACTGGAATCGTATTTAGTATTTTTGGCATAACACCACTTACAACGAAAATTACAACGGCGATTAACTGTTAGCCAAACACCTTGAGGACGAATTTGTTCCATTTTTTCTCATTCTCCTTTTCAAAGAGCTTAATAATTTAGTAATATATCTTATTCTCTCTCTTGTCAATAGCAAAAAATGGAAATAAATTTTAGTTAGATCGGGCTCGTTTCATTTCATATTGAGAATAGTTGAAATGCTCGCCCTTATTATCAACCAAAACCGTTATCGTTCCGGGGTCGATAACATGGTTAAATTAGTTAAAGGGGACGCTACACTTTTAATCTAACGATTAGCGATAACCCCGTAGTATAATCTGCTAATTCACTACGGGGCAAGCAAAAAGAAAGTTTTAATATCTTTTCATTTTACAAATTTTTAGATCTAAATTATTTTAAATACTTTGCTAACTCTATTTTTAATTCTTTAGCATCAGCTTCGTCTAAAGTAAGAATCAATTCTTCTTTGGAAATTCCTTTGAAACCACCAGCATACTTAATACCAACTTTTCTTGTTATCTCTCGTAGTTGTTTAAGGGAAAGTTTTTCTAATTTATTTCTAACTTTTGTCCATTCACCAGGTTTCCATTGGAGAATATAGTTCTTTAAAAATTTCAAGTATTTTTCAGTTGGTTTTGCATCAATCGCCCTTATCTGCGCTCGCCATTTTTCCACAGCTAAAGAAGGTTTATCTTCTGGTCTTTGAGACAATAACTTATTAAATTTCTCTACTTTTATGTTTTCTTCATCGGACATAGTCATAATAAAGCTTAATTTTTCGGGGGCGAATAACGCCCCCGAAGAGAGATCGAGGGCAAACCGTCACTTGCTCTTGTTGACCGGCACATTGACCGGCGTCTTGCCGTAGCCGGGGGTCAAGGTACTGTGATCGGTTTTCTCGGTCTTAGACGAGTCCGAAGCGCGGCGGTAGGTATCAACTTCCGACTTGCCACTAGACTTACCGACATGCTCCTTGCTGAAGGTGATGTTCACTTGCTTTGCCACAAACCCTCACCTCCTTTCTATGTAGAATCATATGAAAAATTTTATCTCCCGTCAAGTACAAAACTAATTTTTAATTAAAAGAGATTGCTTCGTCGCCCCTAAAAAATAAGGGGCTTCTCGCAATGACAAGGTGGCGACAAGAGATTGCCACGCTCGCTGCCGCTCGCTCGCAATTTCAAAACCGTTATCGACCCCGGAACGATAATATGGTAAAATAAATATAAATATGCCAAGAAGAAAAGAATCACTTATTAATAATAATTATTATCATATCTACAGCCGCAGTATTGCAAATTTTATTATTTTTAACGATGAAAAAGAATTTAAAAGAATGCTCCAAATATTAAATTTATATTCTTTTAAAGATTTTACCTACCGATATTCGTATTTTATTAATCGCACTCCTAATGAAAGAAAAGAAATTGTCAAAAAGCTCAATCATGATAAAAAAATTGTCTCAATCATCGCGTATTGTCTAATGCCGACCCACATTCACCTTTGTCTTAAACAAGATGCTGAAAATGGAATTTCAAATTTTATGAATAAAATTCTCAATAGTTATTCACATTTTTTCAACATAAGACACAAACGCAATGGTCCATTATGGTCAAGTAGGTTCAAAAATGTTCTGGTTAAAACCGATAAACAACTTTTACATTTAACTCGTTACTTTCACCTTAATCCAACATCTGCAGGTTTAATTAAAAATCCAAATGATTGGCAATATTCATCTTATAATGAATATTTAGGGCAGACACAAACTAATATCTGCGAAAAAGAAAATTTATTTAATTTTAGTCAAAAAGAATATAAAAAATTTGTCGAAAATAGAAAAGATTATCAAAAACAATTATCAAAAATAAAAAGGTTGTTAATCGATAACTATCCAAAATAAACCACGTTATCGTTCCGGGGTCGATAACATGGTTAAATTACCAACTGCCGCCGCCACCACCACCAAAACCACCGCCAAAAGATCCTCCGCTAGATCCACTAGATGAAGATGAAAAAGAAGAAGCCGCAGAATTAATTTTAGTTCCAATGTCATTAAATGATGAATCAATACTGGCTAAGCTATAAATAGGAATAAAATAATAAGGAGAATTATCAAAAACGCGCTCCACATTAATACCAATTGCTTTTAATTGTTTAAGCCATTCACTAGTTATGCCAAATAAAACAGCATAAGGCAGAAATTCAGTAATCATATTCTCTTTTTCTTGCCACTTAGAACGATATTTTTCCGCTTTTTCCATATACATTTTAAACCCTAAAATTTTTTCACGCACCAATACTCCTTTACGTGTTTTTTG